>JBBDXV010000177.1:1886-5696 GCA_040902165.1 Pseudohongiellaceae bacterium | reverse complement strand
ATAGACAGGCCAAAATCCGGACGAATTTCACACAGTAGGCAAGTAACGGCCGGGCGGCTATAATGCCAGCCCTTTCCACGAATCCTTGCACCGGGAAGGGCACATCAGCTAATTCACACGCGCTCGTAGCTCAGCTGGGTGAGGACAAGCGTTTTCGAAGCGACAGCTTCGAGCGCCGACCGAACGACGCCGATCTGTGATCGGCGGCTGGAACGAGTAACTGGCATTCCTGGATGTGGGAAAGAGTTTTAAAGATTTTCAATACGCGCTCGTAGCTCAGCTGGATAGAGTAACTGGCTTCGAACCAGTTGGTCGGGAGTTCGAATCTCTCCGGGCGCGCCAAATAATAAAACCCACCTTGTGTGGGTTTTTTATTTGGTGGGGCTGTGAGTTTGATGAGAACTCCTCAGTTCGACAAATTGCGATAGCAATTTGGACGCCCGAAGGGCGCCTCGAAGAGGTGAACATTTTGGCTTAGCCAAAATGTGAATCAATCTCTCCGGGCGCGCCAAATTTTATAAGAGCCCCTTGGGGCCCTTTTTTTAATTTGCACATCGGTTAGAGTAAAAAAGTGGCGCAGCCCAGGCTATCGCCGGTATACTTTTTTATTCCAATAAGCGTCAGTTTTTACGATTTGGATGTTTGCGTCGAACCTGGTTGATGCATTTATATTGATCGGCGCCTTAGGGGCTACTTGTCTTTTAAGCTATATGTTTTATCAGCGACCTTAATGACAGTAGTCATATATATTTCCGTTGAACCCGGAGTGTGCCCGAAGTGAATAAGAATATGTTTGGTATATTGGCTGATAGGATTCCAATAATAAGTCTGCAATTAATCGCCATTTTTTACCTATTGATAATAGGGTTTTACCTTCCTGTTAATAGTCGTACGCAACTGGCAATGAAAGTATCGATCATGTTTCTGGGACTTTTTGCTGTGTTGAAACTGTACGACTTTTTGAAAGAACGCCGAAAAGAAACAAGGTAGTGAACTGTGTAACTAAATCTGGCAACAACAGGCTAACTAGCGCCTGTATTTGGCTAAGCCAAAATGTGAATCAATCTCTCCGGGCTCGCCAAATACCAAAACCCACCTTGTGCGGGTTTTATTCGCTTGCTGTATTTTTGTCAAAGTAATATTGTCCAGCTGCGAAAGTGCTTCTCAAACAAGGCTCATAACCAACAAGTTAACCCAGGAGTATTTAATATGTCAGAACATGAAGCTGCCAACGAAGGGCTGGGCGCTAAAATTATAACCAGAACATTTTTTGTTCTAATGGTGCTGGCGGCGATCTCGATTGCGGCGTGGCTCTTTTAGAGAGGGTTATATTCTTTTTCAGCTCACCCTGGCTAAGCGCGATCCAGAGTGCGTTTGAATGGTGTGTCGTATTCCATCGACCGGTATTTCCAGGACAAAATAAAAGGGGTCCCCTGGGACCCCTCTTTTCAAATCACAACTCAGACTTCACTGATCAGTATCAGCAGCCTGAAACTCAACATTGACGTCAATATTGATCTCATCACCGACACCAAAATTGGTGAATCTGCTTACCCCGAAATCAGATCGCAGGAAAGTCGCTCTCGCCTCAAAACCCAGGGTATAACTCCGGGTCAACACATTGCGACCGCCGCCGTTAAAATCGACAATGAGATTCACCGGGGCGGTAACGCCATGCATTGTCAGGTCACCTGCAAACACGAATGTATTTTCATCCGTTGCTTCAACGAAAGCGGTTGATCTGTAGACTGCCTGCGGGAATGTCGCCACATCAAACCAGTTAGAACCTTTGAGCTCTTCTTCAAACTCGGGAAGATTCACATCCAGGCTGTTCATGTCGACGATGACTTCCAGACTGGAGTTCGCGATATTCTCCGGATCAAAATCCAGTGAAGCATCGAAGCTGTCGAAACTGCCAATGAAAGTAGAGAAGCCAAGGTGGTTGATGTTGAACACCAGTGATGCATGATCCGGGTCCAGCACATAGCCGCCGCCTCTAAGTTCGGTGACGTCGGTATTGAAGTCAGGTGCCAGGATGCGATCGCAGGAGACCAATAATACCGACGAGGCCAGGATTAGGGACAGTGGACGGAAATTTAAAAATAATCTTGAAAACATTGAAGAACCTTTTTGCAAAAAAACTGTTGAATGATTTACTTCTGGACCGCGTAGACATCGATAGCAACGACCACGTCGTTCGGAATGGTCGCCGTGTTCGCCCAGTAGCCTTGACCGACACCGAAGTCCAGTCGCTTGATCGTCACTTCACTGGTCAGATGGAAACAGATCTGGCCGTCGCAAGTCTCTACGTCGAGTTTAAACGGAAAGCTTACTGGATGGGTTTGGTCGCGAATGGTCAGGGTGCCGTCCGACGTAAAAGAATTCAGTGACTGCAGTTGACATTTCTCGGCTTTAAAGTTGGCAGTTGGCCATTGATCCACATCGAACATTTCAAGGTCGAGCAGATAATCCAGAACCTCGGCGCTGTCGACTTTGATATCAGCGATTGGAATGGTTACCGTGAAATTGCAGCTGGACGGGCTCAGCGGATCAATGTCAAAGCTCGCTGTTACATTCTGGAACTCACCCTTGTACGGTGTGCCCTCGTAAGAATAGTTGAAAAACACACTGGATTGTGTCGGATCGAGTTCCCAGGTAGCGGCTTGCGCCGACAGGCTGATGAACAACAGTAGCGGCGCGGCCGCCGCCAGATATAACTTGTTTCCCATGGTAAAGATTACTCCTATGGCTGATTGATCAGGGTAAAGCAAGGACCACGAGCTCGGCGACCGAGCCGGATCCACCAACAAACATCGCAATATATTGTTTGCCATTATGCGCGTAGGTAAACGGCTGCCCGGTTTGATTTGCAGGCAGTTCAATTTCGGCGATGATCTCACCGGTTTGTTTGTCGTGTGCACGGAAGATCGGGCTGGCCCCGGCGCCACCGCCGCCTTCACCGACAAACAGCAGGGTCTTGGTCACAAATACGCCGGCCCGTGTCGGAACGCCGGTACGAGGAAGGGTCACACCCTGCAACAGGGGATTATTGGCAATGGATGCCGGGGTATCCGCATTGGCAATCTGAAAAACATGGTCGCCGCTGTTCATATCGATTGCGGTGATTCGGCCATAGGGCGGTTTGACGATTGGCAGGCCCTGGACGCGCGGCACCCTGACACCAAAAGCCGCGCTGTAATCGACGTCGGCAGTCTCATCCTTTCCCACAGACAACACCGCCACATCCGTTCTTGAGGGTATGTACAGAATCCCGGTTTCTGGATCGAGGGCGCTGCCTTCCCAGTTGGCACCGCCGGTAGCAGACGGCAGACTCAGCACACCGACTGTGCCATCGGGTGATCCCTCAGCCAGGGATGGCGGTGTGTACAGATTCGGGCTTAATCGAAAGCCTTTAATTTGTTCCTTTGCCAGCGCGAGAATTTCCGGCGTGAAATCAATCAGGTCAGCCTCGGTAAACCCCTGCCGGTCAAACGGCGCAGGCCGTGTCGGGAACGGTTGTGTGGGGGCGTACCACTCACCCGGTACATCCCCTGCCGGAACCGGTCGGTCTTCGATGGGCCAGATTGGCTCGCCGGTCAAACGGTCGAAGGTATAGACCCAGGACTGTTTGGTTACTTGCATAATGATCTTGCGGCCGTTGGGCAAATCCGCCAGCACTGGTGCGGAGGGGTTGTCCCAGTCCCAGATGTCGTGACGAATCAGCTGGTAATGCCATTGACGCTCGCCGGTCTTGATATCCAGTGCGACCAGCGCGTCGGAGAACAGGTTGTCACCGGGTCGGTCGCCACC
>JBBDXV010000177.1:0-1786 GCA_040902165.1 Pseudohongiellaceae bacterium | reverse complement strand
ATGTCGATATCGTCAAAACCTTCGGCATTACGCAGTCCCATTTGCAGGTCGACCCGACCATTGTCACCAAAATTCGGGTCGGGCATGCCGGTATCAGCATCCAGCGATACGAGGAAAAAGCCGGGGGTTACATCAATCACGCGGCGTGTGTCGCCGCTACGCCAGAAGGCCACGCCGCGGCCGGCACCCTTGCGTGGTGCGTTGTCGAATCTTTCGCCTTCCTGCGGACGCCACACCCACAATACTTCGCCGCTGACAGCGTCGAGTGCTACGACATTTCGCGTTGTACCGATGTTGGCATAAAGCACGCCGTCGATCTCAAGCGGGGTGGAGGGATTATTGAAGTCGGCCGTAGGTCCGAAGTTAGCGGTCGAAAAACGCCAGGCGATCTCCAGCGAGGCAACGTTTTCGGCATTGATCTGGTCGAGGGGGGAATAGCGTTGAGCCGCCATATTGCCGTTGTAATCCGGCCAGTCGCCTGCAGTGACATCGGTGCCAGATTGGCCAAATACCGTGGAAGCGGAGAAAAGTACCCCGAAACCCACGATGAATGACGGAATCATTCCCTTTGTTAATTTCATTCTGGACTCTCCAAAAATCATGTATTTTTTCATATCTTGTCCAATGCCTTCAGTTCGTTCGCGCCATTACGCCGGGATTATTCCAATCGCCCGCCGAGGCTACACCAGACGGATACATAAAAGGGTGTGAAAATAGCCGAGGATTGAGCTTGCGAAGGATAAGCAATCTGCTTTCTACAAGCAAGTCCGTCGGGTTCGCTTGAAACAATATGTTACGCATAATCAGGAGTTTATAGCTGCCGAGCTTAATGCAGGCTTAAAAACTTTTGTCAGAGTGTAACGAAGTCTGCAGAGACCAGTTTGCGGGATATCAGCCAGGAACAGACTTTCCCAAAATAAACGTGTTAGGTAACGCTGCTGGGTCCGACAATCGAACCGGAGTCAATACCAATGCCAGCTATTCCTGCTTCGTAATCTGAATTGGAAAATCTGATTTGTTACAAGGTTTTACTGGTCGACAAATGGCTTGCATTAGCCCTGCTGCCATGGTCAACTTTCGCTCGGTTTGAGGTCCGTCAGCGCAGACTATCTGGTGCCTCGAGCCGCCATTCAGGCGCAGTATGAGACAGACAATCCGCTCCGACTGATCAGATTCAAGGAACAATAAAAAATATGTCTCGCCGCAATTTCAGCAGTTACCGGCGCCCATCGCTGTTTTTCCGGAAAGTCTTTCTTCTATTATTAAGCCTCGGCCTTTTCCTCACAGGATTGCTTGCGGTCCCTGCAGTTCATGCCCAGCGTGGGTTGCTTGCTGATGCAGAAATGCTGCACCGGGTTATGCCCGATGCTGAAACTTTTTCCGAGAAAAGCGGTGAACCTCCCGTTTACCGTGCCTACCGCCGCAACGCCAGCGGCGAGCCCGAACTCGTTGGTTACCTGTTTGAAACGCCAGACCTGCCACCGGAAGAAATCGGCTACAGCGCACCTATCGATGTATTGGTCGGTATGAATCTGGAGGGTGTACTCACCGGCATTCAGATTCTCGACTATCGCGAATCCTACCGCAGCATTCGTGGCGACTTTCTGGCCACCGAGCGATTCCCGAATCAATTTGAAGACAAGGATATCGCCGAAGGTTTCCGGGTAGGTCGGGATGTAGATGGCGTGTCTCGCGCTACAATTTCCAGCTGGGCGGTTGCGCGCGGTATTCGCAACGCTGCACGTCGCATTGCCGAGGCTTATCTCGCGGACGCCGGCTTTGTGGC
>JBBDXV010000176.1:1668-5725 GCA_040902165.1 Pseudohongiellaceae bacterium | reverse complement strand
AATGGGAAGGGCACGTTACCCTGGAATTTTCCAATACTACGCCGCTGCCTGCCAGGATTTACGCCAATGAGGGTGTCGCCCAGATGCTGTTTTATGAATCCGATGAGCAATGTGAGGTGACTTATAAACAGCGCGGAGGTAAGTATATGGGCCAGACCGGCGTCACTCCACCGAAGGCCTGATCCCTATGCGCACGGACCATCGATGTCTGTTTTTTTCCAGAGCTTGAGAGTTGTCTGGTTGACCGTGTTGTTATTGCCCATTCTGCTCGCCTGTGGCCGGCCGGTCAGTGCGCATGGCAGTGTAGTGGACGAAGGCGACGTGTGCCTGTTGACCCTGGGATTTTATTCCGCGCATTTTACGATTTATCAGCCTCGACTCAGCAAACATGTGGAATTCTGTGAGGACATTCCCGAGGTCACGGAAAGTATTTTTGTCATGGAGTTTGAGCACCAGTCCCTGCGGGAGGTGCCGGTTGAGTTTCGCATTATCAGGGACCGACAGGAACGGGGTCGTTTTGTGCGGTGGGAGGATATTTCTGTCATTGGTGACCTGGCCTGGGAAACAGTTTTTTATCAGCCGCCTGCGATTCATCCCCACGGCGTCCTGATGATCCTGCATGAATTTCTGGAAGCCGGTGATTACATCGGCATTGTCAGTACTGTCCATCCCAGTGAAGACATTGAATATCACGCGGTATTTCCGTTTCATGTGGGCCCACCGTTCCTGGGCTACTGGCCCTGGATAATACTGATTCTGGTACTGGTCCAGCTTAATTACTGGCGGATGAACCGCGGCGCGAGCAAGCTTAAAGAGAAGAGTGCATGATGAAACCGGTTTTCAGGCTCATTGCATTAATGTCAGTAACGGTATTTTGCGTCTATGTGGCGGAGGCGCAGGGCTTCAGGCTTATCGGAACCAGTCAACCCGGTGGTCTGTCAGTATCCATGGAAAGTCGTATGGTTCCCCTGGCTATCAACCAGATGCACGCCTGGGTAATCGGTCTCAGCGACAGCTCGGGTCGTCCGCTTGGCAATGCAGAAATAACTGTCACAGGAGGAATGCCCGTGCACAATCACGGCTTGCCAACTGAACCAATGGTGACGCAAAGCCTGGGTGAAGGCAGCTACCTGCTCGAAGGAATGCGTTTTCATATGCACGGCCTCTGGGAATTGCGAATACAGATTATGCTTGGAACTGTCCAGGAGACAGTAAATTTTACTCTGGAACTCTGAAATTGAACGCTTGCGTCAACCAAATGCAGCTATGAAAAGGCCAAAACTGGTTCGCTGGATGGCAGTCATTCTCATAGCAGCTGTACTTGGGCTCGCAGGGCACGGCTTCTGGCAGTATGTGCCGGCCATATTGCCCGCACAGTGGACAGCTGAAGAAATAAACCTGCTGCAATCATTGTCGTTGTCGAATCTTGGCGATTTACCGCCAGACCCAGGTAATCGCCTGAGCGGAGACATTCGCGCCGCCGAGCTGGGACGACAGCTTTTCTTCGACCTGCGGCTAAGCGGAAACGGGACAATTGCCTGTACCACCTGTCATCGACCCGATCTGCATTTTACCGACGCCAGGTCATTGGGATTGGGGACCGCGATTGGCGACCGGCACACCATGGGACTGATTGGTGTCGCCTACAGTCCCTGGCACTACTGGGATGGACGCAAGGACAGCTTGTGGTCGCAGGCACTGGAACCTTTGGAAAATCCGCTGGAACAAGCGAGCAATCGAACCGATCTCGTCAGGGCACTGACCGGCGACAGCAGTTACCGGCATCAGTTTGAACAATTACTGGGACCTTTGCCGGATTTCGTCGATCTGAACCGCTTTCCGGCCGGCGCGACGCCATTGGGGAATGATCGGCAAAAACAGGACTGGAATGCCATGTCAGCGGCAGACCGTTATCTTGTAAGCCAGGTCTTCAGTGCTGTTGGCAAGGTGTTGGCCGCTTATGAACGACAATTGTCACCTCAGTCGACTCCCTTCGATGAGTATGTGGCGAGGCTGGCAGATGATCCGGCTTTGATCCAGGAAAGTGCACTCAGCCGGTCCCAGGTGGCGGGACTGCGATTGTTCATTGGCAAGGCGCAATGTATCAACTGTCATAACGGCCCCTTGTTCAGCAATCATGATTTTCATAACACGGGTTTGTTGTCAGCGCCAGGGATGTTGCCTGGAATTGGCAGGGCCGCCGGTCTGGAGACAGCATTGCAGGATGAATTCAATTGTCTCGGTCAATTCAGTGATGCGGCGCCGCAAGCCTGTACCGAGTTACGTTTTGCCAGACACAGTGATGCAAATCTGGGTGCAATGAAAACGCCTGGACTGCGCAATGTGGCGGAAACCGCGCCGTATATGCATGCCGGACAATTGGCAAGCCTCGCCGAAGTTGTGCACCACTACGATGTCGCCGCTGATGCCATGGTGGGCCACAATGAGGCGAAGCCATTAAAGCTTCGCGCCGTTGAACGCGCCGAGCTTGAAAGCTTTCTGCATGCACTTACCGCTCTGCCAGACCCGCAATCCCGCTGGCTTACTTCTCCGGCTCGGCCGCAATAGCCGCAGGCCACCAGTGTGAGTTGATCTTGTTAAATGCGGCCATCATGAACGTACAGGAAATCCGTGTTATTGCCAAAGAACGAGGAATGACGACAGAAAATTACAGTAGTCATCAGTCAACACGCGATACCGGCATACTTGAGAAAATTGCGCAGGCTGTTGAGCAGCTGCGCGTCTTTTTGTGGATCGAACCTTGGCGCGGCATTCCAGTCGTAAAACCACACCGGTTTTGTTCTTAACATTTCAGGTTCATTACTGAAACGCGGAAATACATGTATGTGAAGTGCTGGTTCCTGATTGCCAAGAATTTCGTAATTACAACGCAGCGCCCCGGTGACAGCCAGTATCGCATCTCCGACAATGGCCACGTCATGCATAAGTCTGATACGCCGTTCCTCAGTCAGCGTATTCAGATGGGGCTCTACCGGGTCGGGCAGAACCAGACAATAGCCCGAAAGAAATTGCGCCTCCCCCATCACTACCCATCCGGAACCAATTTTGCAAACCAGCCTCGGGTTTACTCCGTTACGGCAATCAGTGACCCATTTGTGCACTATGGTTGTCAAAAAGTTTCCTCTCAGGGTTTATTGAACCAGTCTCTTGCCGGATTACAGATGTTGTAAAACCCAGCGATTGAATTGCTCCGGCGGTAATGCGCCGGAGATTCGCTCCAGTTCCTGCCCCTGCTTGAATATCATCAAGGTGGGTATGCTGCGGATGCCATAGCGCTGGGCGACTGCCGGGTTATCTTCGGTATTGAGTTTTGCCAGTCTTGCCCGGGGTTCCAGGTTTCTGGCAGCGGCTTCGAATACAGGTGCGAATTGACGGCAAGGTCCGCACCAGGGTGCCCAGAAATCCACTACAACCGGCAAGTCGGCAGTTAGATGCCGGTCAAAACTGACATCGTCAAGCACGACGGGTTTGCCGATAAAGAGCGGTTGTTTGCAGGCACCACAGCGGCCTTCTCCGTTGAGGCGGGTTGCCGGAACGTTATTGTGACGATGACAGTGGGGGCAGGCCACCAGAATAGGTTTTGTCATTAGCAGGTTAGCCGCAACAAGGAATTAACTAGGGGACGCTATTGTGGCATTTCTGTCTGACAATTCCAGCAACAGGCGAAGTTACCGCTGCATGCGTTCGTATAGATCGATTTCATAAGCGGCGGAATTTTGACCCACGGGACAGGAAAGCGTCAATAAATTGACGCCATTGGCAGTTCCAGGCAGCACCCTGAACAACTCATAGTTGGCAAAAACCCCGAGAAAAACAGCCTGTTTCTGCTATTCCCACTTTCCACTTCAAGCTTGGAACAGTTTTTGCACTATCAATTTGAATCGGGATTCAGTTTGACAAGAAGCAAAACACTGGCGGGGTTATTGAAGGTTCTATTTACAGGTATGTAACTCCGGTATTGGAGTAATCGTCAGGATCGCCGGCAAGTTTAGAGAAAAACTTTTGAAAACTGTAATTTGAAAATTTTAAGTAAATT
>JBBDXV010000176.1:0-1568 GCA_040902165.1 Pseudohongiellaceae bacterium | reverse complement strand
CGCCAGGCATGCGCAGCCAGGTTGTGACGGGATCCAAAATAAAAACAGGATGATTGAAGATGACTGCAGCGAATGGGGCCCCGGTTTTAAACAACTCGCAATCTGCAAATAAAGCTATCAAGGATCAGGATCTAAATGAAATAGTTGAGCGCTACGCGCCACTGGTAAAACGCATCGCGCACCACCTGTTGCTGCGCATGCCTGCCAGTGTACAGGTCGATGATCTGGTCCAGTCCGGAATGATCGGTCTTATAGAAGCCGCCAGAAAGTACGACATCACCAAGGGTGCCAGCTTTGAAACCTATGCCGGCATCAGAATTCGCGGTTCGATGCTGGATGAGGTTCGTAAAGGTGATTGGGCACCTCGCTCAGTCCATCGAAAATCCCGTAAAGTGGCGGAAGCCATTAAAATTATTGAAGCTCGCACCGGCCAGGACGCCAAGGACAAAGAAATTGCCAGGGAGCTGGATATAGGTCTGGATGACTATTATTCAATTCTTCAGGATGCCAGCGGCAGTCGACTGTTTTCCTTTGATGACATCATGGAGGGTGACGACTCCGCCATTGAGCTTGCAGCCGGCGAGTTACCGGGCCCCTGTGACGGACTACAGCGAGATACATTCCGTGCCCATCTTGCAGCAGCTATTGAAACCCTTCCGGAACGCGAGCGCCTGGTATTGGCCCTGTATTACGACGAAGAGCTGAATCTCAAGGAGATCGGCGAGGTCATCGGCGTCAGCGAGTCCCGGGTAAGTCAGATCCACAGTCAGGCAGCATTGAGGTTACGCGCCAGATTATCAGATTGGATATAAAGCGGCATTTCCTGGTTATAATCGCGGGTCTTTTCCCAATTCCGGCCGCTGCCGGTTAAAACCGCGCAATGAATGTATCCAATCCAGATCAATCCCCACCTACAGCAGCGCTGAGTCCGCTAATGCTGACTGCCCGACAACTCTGCTGTGAGCGCGACGAGCGGGTATTGTTTCAGAATCTCAGCTTTGAATTGCGCGAGGGTCAGATCCTGCAAATTCAGGGAAGTAACGGCAGTGGCAAGACTACCTTGTTACGCATCCTCTGCGGCCTCAATGACAACTATCTGGGTGAATTGATCTGGCGCGGCGAAACCATGGCGGACAACCGCGAAGACTTTCTTGGCTCGCTGCTGTATCTGGGTCATCGGGTTGGCGTCAACAAAATTTTGAGTCCGTTGGAAAACCTGCGATGGACCTGCAATATTCATGCTGCCACCACGGATGCGCAAATAAATCAGGCACTCGCTGCACTTGGGCTGCGAGGTTACGAATCCACCCCCTGTTACACCTTGTCGGCCGGTCAGCAGCAACGGGTTTCGCTTGCGCGTCTGATGATCAGTCATGCAAGCCTGTGGGTGTTGGATGAACCCTTTACCACTCTGGACATATCGGGTGTACTGGATCTGGAAGAATTAATGGCAAAACACGTTGCTGCAGGTGGCTCGGTGCTGGTGACAACGCATCATAAGTTAAGTGTTAGAACCGGACTGGGCGTGATAAATCTCGACCGCCATGGGTCAGGAAACTGAAGAGCAA
>JBBDXV010000175.1:0-5749 GCA_040902165.1 Pseudohongiellaceae bacterium | reverse complement strand
CCGGCCTTTTCGCAGGAGCGCTTGAAGCGGCGCAATGCGACGTCAAAGGGTTCGTTCTCTTTCAGTTTTACCATTGGCATAAACAGGTGCACCTACCGGATTGAATGAGTTTCTGGGGGCCATACCCTCAGGGCCGCCTATGGTAATGCCCGATTCGTCGAAATGCAAAAGCAATTTTGCGGTTTTTGCCGCACCAGGGCGGGGTCTGACCCCGGTTAAATAAAAGCCGGCTATGGCGTACACTTAGCCCGTTTTTTGGACGAACCGCTGTTCGGTTCAGAAACGCTAGCTAAACGACTGGTCAGGTGATTTGAATTGATAGTGCTGGGCGTCGAAACCTCCTGTGATGAAACCGGGGTGGCAGTCTATGACAGCCGGCGCGGCCTGTTGGCCGATTGTCTGTTCAGTCAGGTGGACATCCATGCCAAGTACGGCGGCGTGATACCGGAATTGGCTTCCCGTGACCACATTCGCAAAACCCTGCCGTTGATCCGCGAAGTACTGGACAAGGCAGGCATTGATCAATCGCGACTGGATGGCATTGCCTATACCGCCGGACCCGGACTCATCGGCGCATTGCTGGTCGGTGGCGCGGTCGCCCGCTCGCTGGGATTTGGTCTGGGCATTCCGGTGATTGGAGTGCATCACATGGAGGGCCATTTACTGGCACCGATGCTGGAGGCAGACCCGCCGCAGTTTCCGTTTGTCGCCTTGCTGGTCTCCGGGGGGCATACCCAACTGGTTCAGGTCGACGGCATCGGCCGTTACACCCTGCTGGGGGAATCCCTGGACGACGCTGCCGGCGAAGCTTTCGACAAGGTCGGCAAGATGCTCGGTCTGCCTTATCCAGGTGGCCCCCATGTCGCCGGACTTGCAAGTAGCGGGCAGCCAGGACGCTTTGATTTCCCCCGGCCGATGGTCAACCGGCCGGGGCTGGATTTCAGCTTCAGTGGATTGAAGACCGCGGTACGCAATACCATTGCCGCACAGCAGGACAGCGAGGGGCATCTGGAACCTCAGCGCAAGGCCGACATCGCCAGGGCGTTTGAGGATGCTGTGGTCAGTACCCTGGTGATCAAATGTCGCCGCGCGCTGGAACAGACCGGATTGCGTTCGCTGATCATCGCCGGTGGTGTCAGTGCCAATCAGCGCTTGCGCGAAGGATTACAGGTCATGGTCGACGATACCGGTGCGCGTCTGTTTTATGCCCAGCCGCGTTTCTGCACTGATAACGGCGCGATGATCGCCTATGCTGGATGTCAGCGCCTGCTGGCCGGGCAGAAAGATGATCTGGCAATTCAGGCGCGTCCGCGCTGGCCACTGGACAGTCTGCAACCGCTATAGTTGGTAAACGCGATAAACCCTGATACCCGGAAGCGACTCGATGGATACGATTTATATTCAGGACCTGGCAATAGAAACCCTTATCGGGGTACATGCCCATGAGCGCACCACGCCACAGGTATTGCGTCTGAGTCTCGAACTTGCTGCCGATACCAGAGCGGCCGCGGTAAGCGATGATATTTCGCAAACGCTGGATTACCACGCCATCGCCAGGCGCATCACCGAGTATGCAGCGGATACAGAATGTTTTTTGCTGGAAGCGCTGGCAGAACAGCTGGCGATGCTGGTCATGGCGGAGTTTGATGTGTCCTGGTTGCGTCTTACCCTCGGCAAACCCGCTGCCATTCCACTGGCAAGGGAAGCCGGTGTCACGATAGAGCGCGGTTCACGCGATTAAACGCCTGATCTAAACCTGTTTACCAAGGCAATGCCTGATTGCGCTGATGCGATGCTGGCGCAGGAATTCACCGATATCGTGTGTGGAGTCCTTGCGCTCGGCAATAAGACTCTGGGCATCCAGCGAGGCGGCTGCCTCGTAAGCGGACCGCAGCAATGCTCGTTGCGAATACTCCATTTTTTCAAAACCCGTGCGACCCCTGGCATCGGCTTCACAGGCGAGCAAAAATTGTTGCAGTCGTTGCGGCCGCCGGAACGCATCCAGCGATTCGAGCAATTCAAGAATCGTCGCTGAGCGCAGTTCTGCCAGTCTGTGCATCTTGGTGTGGTGCTCACAAACCAGCCGGGCTATCTCGGCATGTTCACGCGGCACACGCAATCGTTCGGCAATATCCCGCTGTAATTTCAACCCGAGATTTTCATGCTGGTAATGATGTGGCCAGTTGGCTTTTGGGGTAACGCCCTTGCCGACATCGTGCACCAGCACTGCGTAACGAACCACCACATCGTCACTGAGCAGCACTGCCTGTTGCAGGCACATCAGCGTATGCACACCGGTGTCTATTTCCGGATGATATTTTTCCGGTTGTGGTACGCCGAATAAACGATCCACTTCCGGCAAAATGACTTGCAAGGCGCCGCAGTCCCGCAAGACCTTGATGAAAACTGCCGGATCCGGGCCGTCGAGGGCGAGGCTGAATTCCTGCCACACTCTTTCTGCTGCCAGCGCTTCAAGCTCGCCGCTGGCGGCCATCGTCTGCATCAAATGCAGGGTTTCATCGGCAATCTGAAAGCCGAGCGCAGCGAAGCGGGCGGCGAATCGAGCTACCCGCAGCACCCGCAACGGATCTTCGCTGAAGGCGGGTGACACATGGCGCAGCAAGCGATCACGGATATCAGTGCTGCCGTTATAGGGATCGATAAGATTGCCGCCGGCGTCTTCAGCCATCGAATTGATGGTGAGATCGCGGCGCTGCAGATCTTCTTCGAGGGTAACCGAGGATGAGGTGTCGAAGGCGAAACCTTTGTAACCCGGCCCGGTTTTCCTTTCCGTACGTGCCAGCGCGTACTCGTCATGGGTCTGCGGATGCAGGAATACCGGGAAGTCCTTTCCTACCTGCCGATATTTTTGCGACAGCATATCCTGCACCGTGGCACCGACTACCACCCAGTCGCGGTCGGTGACCGGAAGCCCAAGTTGTTTGTCACGAACAGCACCGCCGACCAGAAAGATTTTCATGGATTAAACGCTGAAAAGTTTTTCATCTTCAAGACGCATCATGGTCAAGTCCCGGCCCCACACGCAGCCGGTATCCAGCGCATAAACGTGTTGCTTGCCGGTGTAACCTTCGAGGGCTGCCCAATGCCCGAACAGGATACTGGTCTTCGGTGTAATCTGCTCAAACTCGAACCAGGGGCGAAAACCCAGCGGTGCCGACGACAGACCTTCCTTGACGGTGAGGTCCATCTGGCCAATCTCGTTACAGAACCGCAATCGCGTTAGGTAGTTGGTGATCACCCGCAGGCGCTCCCAGCCGATCAGATGTTTGCTCCAGCAATCCGGCTTGTTGCCATACATATTCTGCAAAAAGGATTTGAACTCCGGTCCCTGCAGAACCAGTTCGACTTCGGCAGCGAGATTCAGGGTCTTCTGCAGGCTCCAGGTCGGTGCCACGCCAGCGTGAATCATCAGGTAATGCTGAATACCCTTGATGGTATCCACGCTGTCGTAGTGAGCCAGGGGTTTGAAGCGCAGCCACTCTGCCAGTTCCATGCTGTCGCTGGCGGACAGCAATTTCGCCAGGGTATCGTTGGTGCGTGGCGGCGCGACGCCGTGATAAATCGCAAGAAAGTGCAGGTCATGATTGCCCAGCACTATTTCTACTGCGTCATCAATTTCCTGCAGGTAGCGCAGGGTATCGAGAGACTTGGGTCCGCGATTGATCAGATCACCAACGCACCACAGCTTGTCCTTGCCGGGGTTGAAATCTACCTTCTTAAGCAGCTTCATCAGCGCTCTGTAGCAGCCCTGGATATCGCCTATTGCGTAGGTGCTCATGTGTCTATTTATTGGCTATTGGCCTTGTTAGCCTGAGTGTAATCGCAGGCAACTGCGGTGGTTACAATGGCGGCAGTATAGCATCACTGATGGAAACATAATCAGACAGGCTGAGGTTCTCGGGTCGCTGTAAAACATCCAGTCCGAGTTCCCGCAGACGGGTTTCCGTGATCAGGGTTTTGAGGCTGTTTTTCAGGGTTTTGCGCCGTTGCGTAAACGCGGTACGGATAACATTCTGTAAACAGCTTACGTCCCGGGCAGTTACCGGAGGCACAAGGTGGGGAGTCAGTTTGACCAGTGCCGAGTTGACCTTGGGTCTCGGCGTGAAGGCAGCGGACGGCACATTGAACAGATGCTCCACCCGGCAGTAATACTGGGTCATCAATCCCAGCCGCCCGTAGCTTTTATCACCGACGCCGGCGGCGAGTCGCTGCACCACTTCCAGTTGCAACATGAACACCATGTCTTTCACCAGATGATGATAGTTAAGCAGATGAAAGATTACCGGTGTGGAAATGTTGTAGGGGAGGTTGCCAACCACGCGCAGTGAGTGCGGCTTGTCGGTAAGGCTGGCGAAATCGAATTTCAGTACATCACCCTGATGAATGCTGAATGCATTTGCGGGTTGCAGGGAAGAGGGCATGGTAGAAGGTATGGACGAAGCAAGCTGCGCAGCCAGATCACGGTCCAGTTCAATCGTATCCAGCCTGCCGCAGGCAGGCAGCAAATGACGGGTCAGTGCGCCCTGCCCGGGTCCGATCTCGACGATGTGATCATCCGCCTGCGGATTGATCGCGGCGATAATGCGTTCAATCACATTCTGATCGTGGAGAAAATTCTGGCCGAAGCGTTTGCGCGGACGATGGGGAAAGGATTCTCCGTGTTTGCCGTTGCCGTTGCGGTGTGCGTGTCGATGCTTCACTGCGGGTTCGGCCGTCGCCAGTGGGAAGCCATTTCAATTGCCGTGCTGATGGCATTCCGGAGACTGCCGATTTCGGCCTTGCCGGAGCCGGCCAGATCCAGCGCCGTGCCGTGGTCCACCGACGTGCGAATGATTGGCAGACCCAGCGTGATGTTGCAGGCGTGACCGAATCCCTTGAATTTGAGCACCGGCAAACCCTGATCGTGATACATCGACAGTACTGCATCGGCGTGGTCGAGGTATTTGGCGGTAAACAGTGTGTCGGCCGGCAGTGGTCCCAGCAGCATGATGCCTTTTTCGCGTTGCCGTGCCAGCACCGGTTCGATCACATCAATCTCTTCGCGACCCAGATGGCCACCTTCGCCGGCATGGGGATTGAGACCGCAAACCAGTATTCGCGGCGTCGCAATACCGAACTTGTGGCGTAAATCCTCGTTCAGAATAGTGATAGTCCGCTCCAGACGCTGCGTTGTTATGGCGGCCGGTACCTCGGCCAACGGCAGATGGGTCGTGACCAGTGCCACCCGTAGTCCTTTGGTAGCCAGCATCATGACAGTCAGATCGGAGTGACACAGCGCTGCGAGAAATTCCGTGTGTCCGGAAAATGGAAAGCCACCCTCATTGATATTGCCTTTGTGGACCGGCCCGGTGACCAGCGCATCACAGATTCCCTGTTTGCACAGGTTTACTGCCGTGGTCAGTGTCTCGAGTACATAGGCGGCATTGGCCGGGTCAAGGACTCCGGACTTGACCGAATTGGCAGTCGCAACCGGGTAGATGCTCAATTGACCAGGAAGTGTCGGAGCAGGTGGTTGATCCAGGCGCTGCTCGACCAGCTTGATTGGCAACCCGAGTAGTTTGGCGCGTTGTTCCAGCACCGTCGGATCGCCGATGATGAGCAGTTCAATTCCCGCAGGTGGCTGTTGTGCCAGTTGCAGGCAGATATCAGGGCCGATGCCCGCTGGTTCTCCAGGGGTGATAGCGAGACGATAGGCCACGACGGCGCATCAATCCTTGTATTCCACGAA
>JBBDXV010000174.1:2014-5749 GCA_040902165.1 Pseudohongiellaceae bacterium | reverse complement strand
AATATCGAAATTGGAGCCTACGCCATAGTGCGTTTGCGCAAACCTCAAAATGAAAATTCCTGAAGCTGTTTCATCAAAGTTCAAATTCAGAGTTCCTGACGCTGTTCCCGGCATGGCCCGGATAATTGGCATCCTGGTTGGCGTGCTGTTGCTTGGCATAATCATTCTGGGAATCTTCTGGAGTGGTGAGCCGGATGCATTCTCCGTACGCCAGAACATGCAGGAAAAACTCGCTGTGAATAACTCTGAGTACGTGGTTGGTGCCGCTACCACTGCAACACTGATCAGGGTGGGTGAAACCCTGCTGAATAAACCCGGCGGATATCTCAGCAACGATTTGATGCCGCCGGGATTGTATCTGGACAATATACCCAACTGGGAATTTGGAGTGCTGGTTCAAGTACGGGATCTGGTTATATCGTTCCGGGAATCTTTCAGTCGCTCTCAATCGCAGTCGACTGAAGACCCGGATCTGATTATTGCTCAACCGAAGTTTCAAATCGACAGTGAAAGCTGGATCTTTCCGGGTTCGGAGAATGAATATCAGGAGGCGCTGGATCATCTGTATAGTTATATGGATAGAATAACTGATCCGAATGACAGGGATGCGCAATTTTTTTCGCGCGCCGACAATCTGGCGAGCTGGCTGCGGGATGTAGAATCACGGCTAGGCAGTCTGTCACAGCGACTCAGCGCCAGTGTTGGGCAGCGGCGGGTAAATACCGATACTGCTGGCGATCAGGCAGCCAGTCGGTCGACGCCGACGCAGCAGGAATTGCAGGTGAAAACGCCATGGTTGATGGTGGATGATGTGTTTTACGAGGCCAGGGGTGCCAGCTGGGCATTAATGCATTTTCTGCGTGCGGTGGAAATTGATTTTGCCGATGTGCTGGCAGACAAAAACGCCACCGCAAGTCTGCAACAAATCATTCGGGATCTTGAGTCGAGCCAGCGCCGGGTTTTTTTTCCGGTGATTCTCAATGGTTCCGGTTTCGGGGTTTTTGCCAACCATTCGCTGGCACTGGCGAACTATATCTCCAGGGCCAATGCCGCCATTATAGATTTGCGTGCACTTCTGTCCCAGGGTTGATGTATTGGTCATGCCCTGTACCCCTTTCTGGGGTATTATTGGCGCCCTCTGCCCTACGAAATCGCAAGAGTATTCAACATGTTGTTTGCACTTGAAAATGAGCCCGAGTACCTGGATTTACAGGTCGAAATGGTGCGCATGCAGGCCTGGCTCAGAAGATCCAAGAAACGCTTGCTGGTCATCTTTGAAGGTCGTGACGCAGCGGGAAAGGGCAGCACGATCATGCGCTTCGTGCGCTTTCTCAATCCCCGTTACTATCGCATCGTGGCCCTCGCCAAGCCTACCGAGCTGGAAGCCGGCCAATGGTATTTCCAGCGTTACATCAAGGAGCTGCCCAATCCGGGAGAAATCGTATTCTTCGACCGCAGTTGGTATAACCGGGCGGTGGTCGAACCGGTAATGGGATTCTGCACCCAGCGGCAGTACAAATTTTTCATTGAACAGGTCGTATTGCTGGAACGCATGTTGAAGGAAGACAATCTGCAGATCATCAAATTCTGGTTCTCCATCGATGAGCATGAGCAGGCCAAACGCATCGACGAGCGCAAGATAAATCCGCTGAAGCAATGGAAGCTCAGTACCGTAGATGCCCTGGCGCAGGCAAAGTGGAACGAGTACACGAGTTACAAGGAAGCAATGTTTGAAAAGACCTCTACTACAGACAATCCATGGCTGGTAGTAGAGGGTAACGACAGGGATCGTGCATGTCTGGAAGCCATGCGTTATGTTTTGAACAAGATAAAATATGAGCGCAAGGGGGAAACCGGAAGTCGGTTGGAACCAGACCCTGAGATAGTGCTGATGCAACCTTCGTTCAAACTTCCCCATGTAAGGTATGAACATAATGAATGACGAGCCTTTGCGGGGCGGTTGCGCATGTCGTGCGGTCAGGTATCAGCTGTTAGATAAACTCCTTAATGTAAAGTTCTGTCATTGTCAAAGCTGACACATTATCTGCCGGTACTTGGCTGGGGCAGACGCTACCAGCGCAACCAGTTATCCGATGATCTGCTGGCGGCAGTTATTGTCGCCGTCATGCTGATTCCTCAATCCCTGGCCTACGCCATGCTTGCCGGCCTCCCCGCTGAAGTCGGGCTTTATGCCAGCATCTTCGGATTGCTGGTATACGGACTGTTAGGTACCAGCACCTCTCTTTCGGTAGGACCGGTCGCGGTAATTTCTGTAATGACGGCGGCGGCATTGGCAAGGATGGCACCCCCTGATCCCGCCAGTTATGCAGCTGCCGCACTGACCCTGGCATTCCTGTCCGGTGCTTTTCTCATGCTGCTGGGTATTTTGCGTCTGGGGTTCATGGCCAATTTTCTCTCGCATCCGGTGATCTCGGCATTCATTACCGCTTCCGGAATAATTATTGCGGCCGGCCAGATTCGCTATCTTCTTGGTATCGGTGGCAGTGGTGAAACGCTGCTGGAAATTCTGGTGACACTGTACGAGAACGCAGCTGACAGCAATCTGAATACCGGGCTGATCGGTTTCGGGTCACTGCTCGTTATATGGTGGATGCGTAATGGTTTGAAACTGTTTTTGCAAAAGCTTGGTATCTCTGCTCGCAATGCTGCGCTGATGTCCAAGGGCGGGCCGCTGGTGGTCGTGGTTGCCACAGCGGTATTGGCTTTTCTGTTAAGGCTGGATGAAAAAGGCGTGGCGCTGGTCGGTGCCGTGCCGCGCGGCCTTCCCGGACTCACGCTACCGGATTTTTCGCCTGAACTGGTTTCCGGGCTGGTTACTTCCGCATTGCTGATTGCCATCATCGGCTTTGTTGAGTCGGTTTCGGTTGGCCAGACGCTGGCGGCAAAAAAACGTGAGCGTATTGACCCCGACCAGGAACTGATCAGTCTGGGAGCTTCGAATATTGCGGTCGCGTTTACCGGCGGGCTTCCGGTTACCGGTGGATTTTCCCGTTCCATCGTCAACCATGAGGCGGGCGCAGCAACGCCTGCAGCAGGCATATTTACCGCGCTGTTGATTGCCCTGGCAACCCTGTTGCTGACGCCGTTGATTTTCTGGTTGCCACGCGCCACTTTGGCTGCAACGATCATCGTGGCGGTTATGTCGCTGGTGGACATTGGTGCGCTGCGCAAGGCCTGGAATTTTTCCCGTGCTGATTTTGCCGCCATGCTGATTACCATTTTGCTGACCCTGCTGGCAGGCATCGAAACCGGAATTGCGATCGGTGTTCTGACTTCGGTACTGATTACCCTGTACAAGACCTCACGTCCTCATGTTGCAGTGGTCGGCCGCGTGCCCGGCACCCAGCATTACCGCAATATCAAGCGCCATAATGTAGAGACCTTTGAAAACCTGCTGTCGATACGCATCGATGAGAGCCTGTATTTCGGCAACTCACGATACCTGGAAGAGATGATTTACCGGCTGGTCGCGCAAAATCCCAAGGTGAAGCACGTAATACTGATATTTTCGGCGGTCAACCAGGTTGACATGAGCGCCCTGGAGACCTTGTTAAAGATCAACGAGACTTTAAGTGAGTTGAAGATCCGCCTGCATCTGTCTGAGGTAAAAGGGCCGATAATGGACCGCCTCAAGCGCACCGATTTTTTCACCCGACTCAGCGGTAATTGTTACCTCGTGCATGATCAGGCGGTTGAAGACCTGAACCAGCCCGC
>JBBDXV010000174.1:0-1914 GCA_040902165.1 Pseudohongiellaceae bacterium | reverse complement strand
GGTTGATACAACACCAGAGCGCCGCCGTCTTCCGCGCGCCAGTTTGGGTTCAGGAAAAGGACGATGCTCAGAATTCGATTGGTATCGCCTTTGAATGCATCCCTGTGCCGCTGATAGAACCCTTCAGGCGGGTAATGGGCAAAATGACTCTCAAAACCGAACAGACCAAGGTACAAGTGCTCATTCAGGTAGAGGCGCAGAGTCTCCATCCATTCCAGCCAATTCTGTTCTGCCGTCGTTTGACCAGAAATCCAGTGTGTGTCGTCACGCCGCACAAGCGCATTGTGCCGGTGATCCTGCTGGCGACCGACACCGGCCGGTTCAAACTGGCAGGAATCCATCGCCAGCAATTGTTGATAGAGCCCGGTACAAATTGATTCCGGCATAGCGTTCGGTATACCGCACCAGCCCTGTGACTGCAGAGCCGAGGCAATCGGCACAAATACCGGGTTAGCGGTTAAAGACAACGGGAGTTGCCCGACTACCGGATCAGGTACCGATTCCGTTTCCATAATTTTCTGCACTGGTTTCAATTTTTTTAACTACTTCCCGAAAATATAGACCATGTAACCAGCATAGCCGGACAGAAGCATGCAGCCCTGAAGCCGATTTATTTGCAGGGATTTCCAGGTAAAGGGCAGCAGTACTACCGCGAAGGCAAGCATTACCAAGAAGTCCAGTACGTGAAAATCGCCACCATAAATCGGTTGTATGATAGCGGTAATTCCGAGAATGCCGAGGATATTGAAAAGATTGGAGCCGATTATATTGCCGACGGCGAGGGCGGACTCTTTTTTCCATGCAGCGACCAATGAGGTTGCCAATTCCGGAATGCTGGTGCCTACGGCAACCACCGACAAACCGATAACGGCTTCACTGATGCCAAGCAGTAGTGCCATGTCGACCGCACTTTCTACAAACAAATGGGCGCCATAGACCAACATGGCCAGACCCAGAATTATCATCCCGATAAAATAGGTGGTGGGTTTTCCCGGTTCACCGACGATCGGACTCACCATCAACAATTCGGCTGCGACCTTGTCTCTGGCGCTTTGCAGGTAACTGACCAGCAGGAATCCTGCCAGGCCAGCTACCAGGAATACACCATCAATCACGCCCAGTTCGTTGTCCAGCAGCAGGAGCCACATCAGAATCGAAACACCGATGAGCAGCGGAATCTGCTTTTTTACCAGCTCCTGATCGATACTGACCGGGCACAAAATAGCAACAATGCCTAGAATCAATCCGATGTTGGCGATATTGGAACCGATGACATTACCCAGCGCGATTGAACTGCGTCCGGTAAGTGCAGAATCGAGACTGACCGCCAGCTCCGGTGCGCTGGTACCAAAGGCGACCACGGTCAGACCGATGATCAGCGGCGAGATACCCAGTTTCAACCCGAGCGTAGAGCTGCCACGCACGAGCAGTTCGGCGCCAAGGGTCAGAATCAAAAAGCCGACGAAGAGCAAAGCGAATATCAGCAGCATTGGGCAGTTTTTTTGCTGGCGGGCATGGAAATGTTGAGAGATTCCAGAGTGGTTAAAGGGCCGGCGTGGGAGCAGTTGCCCGGGATTTGCGTTGCCAGAAGATTACTCCTGCCAACAGTGCCCCGCCGACGAAATGCCAGACATTATCCAGCGGCATCCACATCATCAGTACGGCGCTGACGAACAGCATAGCGGCAGTCAGCAGGTTCAGCCGGGTTTCCAGATACCAGTGCAGACATCCAGCCAGTGCATACAGGCCCAGGCAGGACCAGCCGAATACCTCGAAACGCGCAAGCCAGGTCCCGGTGATCAGTGGCGAGTAGGCGAACAGCAGGGGAACCAGATACAGGCCCTTCGACACTTTCCAGCTGGTCAGCCCGGTCGCCATCGGTGGAGTGCCGGCGATACCGGCAGCCGCAAACGC
>JBBDXV010000173.1:0-5812 GCA_040902165.1 Pseudohongiellaceae bacterium | reverse complement strand
CGGCACCCAACTCAATTTTCCCCGGCCACACCACAGAATGGCCCCAGTCTCCAAGTCTGACTTTGCTGAAGCGTTTTTTGTCACGCAGTGGGGCATAGGTTTTGCGAGCGAGGGTGTCCGTGAGATCGATTGCTCCGCGTGAACCGTCTGCCCATTGCAGTTTCAGCGTATGCGAGGCGATCGCAGCCACGGAGCTTATCGTTCTAAGTTTTTCCATGCATCAAGAAGATAGTGCAACCATTGCACCCATGTCAATTCCATATGTCTGCCTTCATCAGTGGCGTGAATGTTGCGGTGACATTGTCAATGGAAGGGAATTCTTGACAAAATATATGAAATTACATATAAACGCCCAATGGATACGGACATCCCAAAACTTGTCAGATGGCTAGGGTCAGTCCATGGTGACTGGAAAAGTTTTCCTGACGAAATACAAAACTCCATGGGCTATGCGTTATATCTGGCACAGTTAGGAAAGAAAGCGCCCAATGCCAAACCTTTAAAGGGTTTTCGTAGTGCCGCAGTATTGGAAATTTCAGACGACTTCGATGGCAATACCTGGCGCGCTGTTTATACCGTGCAGTTTCAGAATGTCATATATGTCCTGCACGCTTTCCAGAAGAAATCCAAACAAGGCAAAGCCATGCCGAAGGCCGATATGAATCTCATTGTTGAGCGATTTAAACAGGCAAAAGATCATTATGCGAAGCACAAGAGTTAAAGAGTCTCCTTCCGTGGTAGAAACTGCTCACCCTTTTGAAGGGTTGATTGATGGGGATGCACGTATGGCAAAAGCCGTATTGGCTGAGAGGATCAATAACAAAATAACCAAATACGGCCTCAACCAGACAGAAGCAGCTGCCTTACTTGGTATTACCCAACCTGAAGTTTCCAAATTAGGCAAAGGAAGCTTATCCGGTTTTACTTTTGATCGTCTTTACCGCTGTCTGAATGCGCTCGATATGGAAGTTGTAATATCTGTGAAGGAACATTTGAAAGTGTCGGAAAAAGCTCCGGGAGTGTACGTAGCGGGTTCTTCCAACCGAAAGTAGATCATCTTGCTTTCCAAGAAGGCGATATCTGCAATCAGCCGATGAGGCGGCGGCTGGTATTGTCAAAATCGATTTAAAGAGAATCAGTTTCCGGATAATAATTGAGTTTCATGGTTTGAAGTTTCAATCCGGGAAAGAAGACTATTCAGCCGACCAGATCACACGCCCGACACGATTGATATGCTCCAGCAGAGCAGGGTTGTGCAGATCATGCAGGGATTGGGCATCTACTTGCCAGGGAATGTCCAGATCGTCCAGATCCATCTGTACTGCGCCTACTGTGAAACGGTCCAGGTTCTCGCCGACTAACGTTATATCAATGTCGCTACGTTCATGATGGGTGCCTTTTGCACGTGATCCATAGAGTAGCACCTGTTGGACATCCGGGTAGCGTGCAAAGACCTCAGACATCAGGGTGAGTGTCTTCGTATCAAGGGCTTCAGTCATTGAGTTCTTCCAACAGGTTCAGGTACCACGTATCCAGCATTGGGAGATAGTCCGAGCGCAAAGTCGCGATAACTGCCTCAAATTTGCTGAAGTCATAGGTATGGGACATCAGGTTGCGGTCGCCAATCATGCGTAGCCAGGTGTCGGCATCGTTCAGGTTTTTGGCCGCATACAGTAAAAGGAATGCACGCTGAAAATTTTTGAATCGCTGCTGCCAGCGGATGTCTTGAGGAGATTTTGTGTTCATGGTCGGAAGTATAGCCCTTCCCCGAGCTGCTATCACGTCGTTGAGAGGGATGAATTCGTGATAGGTGCGCCGCTCCGTCGTGCAATCGGGCTGCAATAATCTCAAATTTGCCAGGACGTCTATACTTTCTCTTGAGTTGGTTGCAATGTAGCATTGAATCGTACATATATGTACGATCTGACCTGGGAATGGAATCCCGAAAATGAATGGCCACGAGTTCACAATGCGCTATATATACCCGGTTAATCTTACCCGCGATGGTGATCGACGATTTGTCGCTACTTGCCGAGATGTGCCGGAAGCGTTGACGGACGGTAAATCGGAACAGTCCGCGCTTCGACACATGAGTGATGCGTTAGGAGCAGCTCTGGCTGGATATTCATTGGCCTGCCGTGCCTTGCCAGTACCTTCAAAACCCAGGACTGGTGAAATTCTCGTTCCGGTCAATGCATTGGTTGCTGCAAAGTTGGCGCTACGTTCGGCAATGCAATCGCAGGGTGTTTCCAATGTGCGTCTTGCCGAAAAGTTGGGGGTTTCGGAGAGTGCCGTTCGACGCTTGGTCAATCCTGACCATTTGTCTCGACTTGATGGGGTTGTGTCTGCATTGCAAGTACTTGGTCGACGTCTTGTTATCGAGGATCAAGTGGCTGCTTGAGCTGGAATCAGGTCAAAGCAAAGCCATGCCGAAGGCTGATATGAATCTCGCTGCCTGCCCGGGAATCGGGAACAGACCCGGTTTTGGAAACAATCAGAACTCCCCGGCGTAAGCCATCTCCACAGCTTCTTTCCAGGGAAGCACAGTTATATCACCTACCTTCAGGCGTTTCTCGCCTTGATATATCCCGAAGGCCTGTTCAACGTCACCCGTTTCCAACAATACCTGCAAGCCCTTGTTGAAATCTGACTGCCACCGGTTTGTGGACTTGATTTCAATGCCAACCGCCCGATTACCCCGTTTCCAGATCAGATCCACCTCGGTGCCTGAGGGCGTGCGCCAATAGTAAAATTGCGCACCGTGACCTTGCCAGGAATTCAGGGCGCGAAACTCGTTGAGCAGATAAGTCTCGAACAGGATTCCCCGTTCTGCGGCTGACGGTTTGTCCCGATGCAATCCGGCCAGTGCTCGCTGCACGCCACAGTCGAACAAATAAAACTTCGGATGCGCCACCTCTTTGACCTTTGCCTTGTTTCTGTAGGCAGGCAAAGTCCAGCCCAGCAAGGTGTCTTCCAATATGCTGAAGTAGCCCTGCACGGTGGAGCGCGCCACTCCCACATCCCTGGCGATATTGCTGATATTCAGGATCTGGCCGCTGAGCAGTGCGGACACCGACAAGAAGCGGTAGAAGCTGTCCAGGTTTCTCACCAAAGCTTCCTGCTGAATTTCCTCCCGCAGATAGGTTTCAACATAAGCATCGAGAAACTCGACTTGTTCCTCTAGCGACCCCGAGATTACCACCATTGGCAAACGACCATAGCGCAACGCGAGGTCCAGATCGAAATCCTTGTTTGATTCCAGCAGGCCCAGAGGAAACATTTTTTTTGACAACGCGCGGCCCGCCAGCATATTGGCATTGGTCTGCTTCAATTTGCGGGCACTGGATCCCGAGAGGGCAAATTGGTAGCCGTGATCGCTTTCATGCAGCAGGGCATGGATCTCATCCAGTAGCTCCGGCAGTTTTTGTATTTCATCAATGATGATCCAGGCACCTTTATCCAGCGCGGTAACCTGCTGTGCCAGTAGCGCCGGAGACTGTTTGTAAGCAAGGTATTCACTGGATTTAAGCAGATTGACCCTGAGTTTGGCATGGGCCAGCACCTGGTCCAGCCAGACGGATTTCCCGGTTCCTCTTGGCCCAAATAGAAAGAAGGATTTGGAAGGGAGTTTGAGCAGACGAGGGTACATGTCGGTTGTTCCGTTAAATTTACCGTAAAATTAACGAAGCAGTCGGCACTTGTCAATCCGGGAAATCATTGCCTTGCGAGGGAAATAAACCAATATACCGAACCCTGTCTATACTGGGTTTATGGCATTGGCTGGGCTTGCTGGTTTGACATAACTCTACAGAAAGTTTCATAATTCGTTACTTTCTGTAGACCAAACACCCAAGGCTACTCAGCATGCAACCGCTCAGGCTCCTGACACGCACATTGGCGGACCTGGCCGGGGTCGACCACTATCTATTTACACCCTCCGATCTGCGGGCCTTACTGCCTGACCTCTCTGATCCTGCGTTCAAAACCCTGCTAAGCCGCGCCGTATCCAATGGGGACCTGGTAAGGGTATGCCGGGGGATTTATCTATACCCCCGTGCCGATTACCCGCGAGGACTGGTGTTATTCCATACCGCCGCCCGCTTACGCGCGGACGGCTTCAATTACATTAGTCTTGAAACGGCTCTCAGTGATGCAGGCGCAATCTCGCAGATTCCGATGAACTGGATCACTCTCATGTCATCCGGGCGCAGCTCGATAGTTCGTTGCGGCGATTGGGGCACTATCGAATTTGTTCACACCGCCCAACTGCCTGCCGATCTGGCTAACGAACTGGAATACGACAGTCGTTGCCATTTGTGGCGCACTACCGTGCAGCAGGCGTTACGGGATATGCGAGTAACACAACGGAATATGGAGCTGGTCGACAGGGACTTGATAGACAAGGAGTGACACATGAGTCTGTTTGATCAAATGGTGAACGCCGCCATGCGTAACAGTACTGGGGTGGGTGCACTGCAAATCGTGGTGGAAAAGGAACTTCTGCATCACGACATCCTTCGTGAAATGAGTTCAGCCGGCTTGTTGTCGGGGCTGACTTTTTTCGGCGGTACTTGTCTGCGCATGTGTTATGACTCAAACCGGTTGAGTGAGAACCTGGATTTTACTGCCGGGAAGGATTTCGACTATGCCAGGCTGGACGGTCTGGGAGAAATTCTTGTCACACACCTGCAGAAGAAATACGGCCTGCTCGTTGCGGCAAGTCCTCCCCGGCAGGCCAGTGACAAAGACGGCGGTGCAGAAGGGAATACACAGACATGGCGTGTGAAGCTGGAAACCCGCCCTGAGCGACGGGACATTGGCAAACAGGTGATCAATATTGATGTGTGTACCGTACCCAGTTATCAACGCCGCCCAATGATGTTAAAAAATCATTACGGTGTTGATATGGGCACCAGTGGCCTGATCATTCAGGCAGAATCTCGAGAAGAGATTTTGGCCGACAAGTTGGTGGCGTTGGGTTTGCGGCCCAACCGAATAAAGAATCGGGATCTCTGGGACGTGGGCTGGCTCAGTCAACGGGGAATCAAGCTTCCTCTGGAGCTGTTGCCGCTGAAACTTGGTGATCATCACTGTGAAATAGAAGCGTTTCTTAGGCTGTTGACGGAGCGCATGGAAAGTCTGACTGCGGAGGGAAATACAAGAGCAAGTTTTGTCGCGGAAATGCGGCGTTTTCTGCCAGCTGCCGTTATAAATGAGACCCTGGGCCAGCCGCAATTCTGGACTTACCTGTCATCAGTAATCGCTGAGTATTGTCGGGATGCCAACGAATATCTGCTGGCACAGAAATAAGCCCAGGACAATATGTAGTGTCACGCTACCAGTGTTGTTTGTATTGCCATTGAAGATGATGCGAGATTTTTGCAGACAGAAACCTGGCAATCAGGACAACTGCTTTCTGTCTCTGGCAATCACCCGGCTGACATGCACGTAGAAGCCAAACAGTGTCAGGAACGACAGGAACATAAACCCTTCTTCCGTCCCCATCACATAGCCAATCAGGCCGATCGTTCCGAACGTCAGTCCTGCCGCATAGAGCAGCAGCACGGTTGTTTTCACATCGAGTCCGCGCTGCATCAGATTGTGATGCAGATGATCAACACCCGGGGTAAACGGCGAGATATTCCGCAGCGGCCTGGCAAACACCAGGTAGACCGCATCCATCAGAGGAATGGCGAGAAACCACAGTGCAAACACCGGTGCAAAGGTGGCCGTTTCTCCTTGTGAACTGCTGATCAGGATATAGGCAAGAATAAAACCCAACATCGTGCTACCCGCATCACCGAGATAGACC
>JBBDXV010000172.1:0-5851 GCA_040902165.1 Pseudohongiellaceae bacterium | reverse complement strand
TGGAGAAATGAAATGAACAAGCAACAAACTGGTTTTACCCTGATCGAATTAATGATCGTCGTAGCGATCATCGGTATTCTGGCTGCAGTTGCGCTGCCTGCTTACCAAACCTATACCCAACGCGCTGCGTTCTCGGAAGTCGTGTTGGCCGCGACTCCATTTAAGAGCGCCTATGAAGTGGCACGTCAAACTGGCCGTATCGCAGCCTTAGCCGATGCAGACGCCGGTAGCAACGGTATTCCTGCTGCTCCAGCTGCTAGCGGTGTAGTCGCTAGCTTGACCGTGGCTAACGGATTGATCACCGTTACATCCACGACCGTTGATTTTGGGGGCACTGCTCAAACATATACCTTGATGCCCACCCTCACAATACCTGTTCAGTGGACCACAGGTGGTTCCTGCCTGACTGTAGGCTTGTGTTAAGCGAATCGTATACCTGGTACCGGCTTTTGGTGCCAGGTATACCTTTCAATTGGTAAGCCGTTTTAGTTTGAATTTGTCTCATCAACAATAATTCTCGGCAATCCACGATCAATTCAGGTCAGCATTTATCAACATGAAACAAGTTACGGATCAACAGGGCTTCACACTGATCGAACTGATGATCGTCGTAGCAATCATTGGAGTTCTTGCCTCAGTAGCGATGCCGGCCTACCAGACTTATACGCATCGTTCGCGCTTTACCGAAGTCATACTTGCAACCTCGCCCTACAAAACAGCCATCGAATTGCAGATACAAAGCGGCCGAATTATAGCTCTGGCCGGTGCTGATTCCGGTACGATGGGCATCCCTCCCGCTGCAACCCCAACCGAATTTCTGGCCACGCTCACTGTCGACGATGGTGTAATAATAGCAACGGCAAATGCAGACGCTGGCGGCTATACCTATATGCTGACACCTACCATAACTGTGCCCGTTCAATGGACTGCTGCCGGTACCTGCTTAGCCGCTAGCGTTTGCTAGCCCTAGTCAAAGAACCGGCTCAATTCTCTGCGCTCGCCGTCGTAGCACACATAACCGACATTGTGTGCAGAAGTAAATCTGGCGAACAAACAACCCCCTGATTCTGTCTCACTGCGTTCTATTCCCAGGTCAGCAACTGCCAGATCCCTGAGCTGGTCCATGCGCCGCATTACGGCTGAAGCAGCATCAGGAAAGGGTACAAACCGTTCGGTCATCAAAAACAGGGGATCGCCGGAAAGCTGACTTTCCATCATTATCATCGCAGTCTCTGCCTGATTCTCAGGCAACTGCACCAGTATCAATTTAGGATTGGGGCCGGGAATGGTTTTCAGTATCTCAGGGTCCTTACCAAAATCCTCAAATTCCTCGACAGTAACACTGTAAAACGTATCAAAAGCATAGACCAGCGCCAGTGGTCGCTCGTTGAAAACCACCCAGATTCCGGCCGTCAGACAGGCGACCTGGGCCGCGACAATACAAGCCATATCGAATTTAAGCCCGGGCTTACCGGCCCTGAAAACCACCAGGGTCAGCAACGGTCCCAGAACCACGTCGACACCGGTCACAATCTTCAACCCGGTCCAGCCCCCATCAAGACTGACAAGGATTCCGGGGAACCAGAAATTAACTATAACCAGTAGCAGTGCCGCACACACCACAACACTGACTACCAGATGGATCAAGGATGCCTTCCAGCGATTCATATTCAATTTCTCCATTCCTGACATTTACACGGAATCCATGAATTGCGCCAATAGTAGTCTAAAATTCATGCACTGCGTCGAAGAATTCTTCGCATCGCTGCACTGAGGTCACGGGGATGTCCGGCTCAATCCATGGAATGACGCAACGGCTGGTTTCAGCTAACCTGGTGACCGACCCTGAGGCGCAAAGGATTCTCGATCAGTCGCGGCTACAGAATATATCCCCGGTAACTTATCTGATTGACAACCAGTTACTTGAGGCGAAAACCATTGCTACTATCACCGCTGCAGAATTTGCCTTGCCGTTGATGGACCTGGATGCTTACGACCGACATTATTTTGGCAAATCAATCGTAGATCCGCGCCTGATCAGGAAACACCGTGTTCTGCCTGTCTTCCGGTCTGCAAATCAACTATTGCTTGCAGTAGCAGACCCCTCAAGAAATCACGCCATCGATGAAATAAAGTTTCATACCGGATTGTCAGTAAAAATTGTTCTGGTAGAACACGACAAACTGAACCAGGCTATAGACAAATTGCTGGACTTCTTTCAACCGACAAAGAAAGTACTGCAGATTTCACCGGCAATGGATGCAGCTTTACCTGAAACACCCTCTCCAGGGCGTGGTGACACGGAAGCTCACGAAGATGCGTCTGATGATCCGCCGCTGATTGGTTTCGTGAATAAAATAATGCATGACGCGGTCAAGCAAGGCGCTTCTGATATCCATTTCGAACCCTATGAAAAAACCTGCCGCCTGCGATTCCGGATCGACGGCATACTGCATGAGGTCAGCAGACCCCCAATCAACATCGCTGCGCGTATCACGGCGCGTATAAAAATCCTGTCACGTATGGACATAGCAGAAAAAAGAATTCCGCAGGACGGAAGGATCAATCTGAAATTGGGCAGCGGGTGCCAGATTGATGTGAGAGTCAATACGCTACCCACATTATGGGGCGAAAAAGTTGTACTCCGACTGTTGAATTCTGCTGCCAGCCATCTGGAAATTAGCAGTCTCGGTCTGGACCCGCTGCAACAGCAATTTTATAAAGACGCGCTACAACAACCCCAGGGAATGATACTCGTCACCGGGCCTACAGGCTGCGGCAAATCAATGAGTCTCTATGCCGGTTTAAAGCTACTTAACACTGCCGAACGCAATATCTCCACTGCAGAAAATCCTGTTGAAATGGCGATAGAGGGAATTAATCAGGTACAGGTGAACAATAAAACCGGTCTCGGGTTTGCGACGGCTTTACGGGCATTTCTGCGACAGGACCCCGACGTCGTAATGGTGGGCGAAATACGGGATCTGGAAACCGCTGAAATTGCCATCAAGGCAAGCCAGACCGGACATCTTGTATTGTCCACCTTGCATACCAACAGTGCCGCAGAAACGCTTTCAAGACTGCGCGCCATGGGAATACCGGCATTCAATATTGCGACCTCGGTGACTCTGATCATTGCCCAGAGGTTAATTCGGCGCTTGTGCGATAACTGTAAAGAACGAACTATTTTTCCCGAAAATACTCTTATAGATGAAGGATTTACCGATAAACTGCTAGATGGGCTGACAGTTTTTCGAGCCGTTGGTTGCGACCGTTGTACGGCAGGCTACCTGGGTCGCATTGGAATCTATGAAGTGGTTCCTATAAACCCATGTATGTCTCGTATTATCATGGCTGACGGCAACACCTTACAGATCGCCGAACAGATGCAGAAGGTCGGTTTAAATACATTGCGTCAATCTGCGTTGTCAAAGGTGGCTCGGGGGCTAACCAGTCTTGACGAAGCAAACAGACTTACGTAAAACATTGAGACGCCCATACCGGTTTCAGGATCAGGGGTAAAGACATGGCTACCGAAGCTGCACAGACGATTTATGTTTGGCAGGGAACAGACAAAAACGGCACCAAGACCAAAGGGGAAATACCCGGCGCAAGCCAGGCTCTGGTCAAGGCCCAGTTGCGCAAGCAGGGTATCAATGCCACCCGTGTCAGGCGCAAACCTAAAAATCTGTTCGGCCCGCGCAAGCAAAAAATTACCCCAAGTGATGTGGCCATTTTTACCCGACAGCTTGCAACCATGATGAAAGCCGGGATTCCGCTGGTCCAGTCGTTTGAAATAGTTGGCGAGAGTCTGGAAAACGCCTCGATGACGGAATTGGTCGGGAAAATTCGTGACGATATCGCTGCCGGCAATAACTTTGCTGACAGTATTCGCAAACATCCTCGCCAATTTGATGATCTGTTTTGCAACCTGGTTGATGCCGGGGAGCAATCCGGTGCTCTGGAAACGATGCTGGATCGTCTCGCTACCTATAAAGAAAAATCCGAGGCACTCAAGGCCAAGATCAAGAAAGCAATGAACTATCCGCTGGCCGTGGTGGTGGTTGCCTTCATAGTGACCGGCATCCTGCTGGTAAAAGTAGTACCGCAATTTGCTGAAACCTTTTCCAGCTTTGGTTCCGATTTACCCGCATTTACATTATTTGTGCTCAAGTTGTCAGACTTTGCTATTGCGCACTGGTGGAAGGTGATAATCGCCCTGGTCATACTGGGATTTGTCTACAAAGAAGCCATGGTGAGATCAAAGGCGTTTGCCAACCTTGTTGACAAGATAATGCTGAAACTGCCAATTATCGGGCCAATTCAGAATTCTTCGTGTTTTGCCCGGTTTACCCGTACCTTGTCTACTACTTTCTCTGCCGGTGTGCCACTGGTTGACGCGCTGGATTCAGTTGCCGGGGCCACCGGCAATATCGTCTATTCAACCGCAACCAGGAAGATCAAAGATGATGTGACGACTGGACAACAGCTCGCCTTTGCAATCCGCAATACCACTTTGTTCCCGACCATGATAGTTCAGATGGTTGGCATCGGCGAGGAGTCCGGCGCCTTGGATTCGATGTTGGATAAATGTGCCATATTTTACGAAGCGGAAGTGGATAACGCAGTTGACGGACTGACCGCATTGATGGAACCGATGATTATGGCAGTACTTGGTGTGTTGATCGGTGGTTTGATGATCGCCATGTACCTGCCGATTTTCATGCTGGGTCAGATCGTCTAGATCGGATGATTTCGTAATGGCGCTGGTTGATCTACTTTCCGGCAATCAGGGAATTCTGATTGCATTCGCAAGCGTCCTCGGTCTCCTGGTAGGGAGCTTTCTCAATGTCGTTGTTTACCGATTGCCGATCATGCTGCAGCGCGAGTGGCGTGCACAGTGCTGCGAGTTTCTCGAAATTGAAAACATCTCTCCGGACCCATCCGGCAGCACAGATTTTAAAACTTTCAACCTGATCAAACCGGAATCGCACTGCCCCCATTGTCATGCGCCGGTGAAACCCTGGCAAAACATCCCGGTAATAAGTTACTTGATGCTGGGAGCAAAGTGCGCAAACTGTCAGGTCAAAATTCCCAAACGTTATCCTGCGGTCGAGGCAATCACCGGCCTTCTTTCGGCGTTGGTTGTCTACACCTACGGCTTTGACTGGGTAAGTCTCGCGGCACTGGTTTTTACCTGGAGTCTGATTGCACTGACCCTGATAGATTTTGATCACCAGTTATTGCCGGACAATGTCACCATTCCGCTACTCTGGCTGGGCCTGTTGGTCGGCTATTTGGACCTTGGACTGGTGCCGCTTGGAGATGCGGTAATTGGCGCAATCGCCGGATATCTCGTGTTGTGGATTTTCTACTGGAGTTTCAAACTGCTCACCGGCAAGGAAGGTATGGGCTACGGTGATTTCAAGTTGTTGGCAGCTCTGGGAGCGTGGCTGGGTTGGCAGAGTCTGCTGCCAATTATAATTTTGTCATCCATGGCCGGAGCAGTAATAGGTATGGGTATGATCCTGCTGTTTAAACGTGATCGTTCGATACCAATGCCGTTTGGGCCGTATCTGGCAATTGCCGGATTTATCATGCTGATATGGGGACCACAACTGACCAGCATGTATGTAAATGGATTTTTGGGCTGATCTTCCGGAATCAGCGTTGCATGAGGAATCAGGATGCTGGTAGTCGGTCTTACTGGTGGTATAGGCAGCGGCAAGAGCACGGTGGCTGCCTTTTTCCAGACACTGGGAATCAAGATCATTGACGCGGACCAGCTGTCCAGACAAGTTGTCCAGCGGGGCGAACCTGCCCTGCTGAGTATCGTTGAACATTTTGGCAC
>JBBDXV010000171.1:3445-5863 GCA_040902165.1 Pseudohongiellaceae bacterium | reverse complement strand
CAGCCATGCAACGACGCAGTCTTTTGACGATCTCAGCCGCCATCGCCCTGGTGATTGCCGGGTCTGCGGCGACCAGAGACTCTGCCTACCCAACCCCACGTACCTCTTGGGGCGACCCTGATCTGCAGGGCACCTGGCGCAATGCGACAGTCATGCCGTTTGAACGACCGGTGGAATTGGGACTTCGAGCTAACTACGCAGAAGAGGAAGCGTTGGACCTGGAACGCATTGCGCAGCAGGCGATTGAGGAAGATAACGAACCGCTCGATCCCGCCCGCCCTGCACCCAAGGCGGAAGCCCTGCCCCCGGTTGGCAACTACGACCTGTTCTGGACTGATCGTGGCATGTTCTTGCCTACCATCGATGGTGAATTCCGCACTTCAGCAATTACCAATCCTTCCAATGGTCGCGTACCACCAGTAACCGAGGACTATCGTCGCCGCCTGGAAAACGAGCGCGGTCAACCCCGGCCCGGTTCTTTTGACGGCCCCGAAGGTCGAGCATTGGGTGAACGTTGCCTGTTGTCTTTCGGTTACAACTCCGGCCCGGTAATGCAACCCGTAATGTATAACAGTCATTACCAGATCGTGCAGTCTCCGGGTTATGTCGTGATCCTGGTTGAAATGGTGCACGATGCGCGCATCATCAAGCTGGCCGATGAACATACAAAGAGTGCTGAAGCGCTCGACAAGTGGATGGGTGATTCAATTGGACGCTGGGAAGGCGATACCCTGGTAGTGGAAACCAGATTTTTCAATCCCTGGCAGGAATTTCGTCGCGCACCGGTGGAAAACCTGACGGTAATAGAAACTTTCCGTCGCGATTCTGAAAATAAAATTATTTATGGTTTTACCGTGGATGACCCAAGCGTGTACACCTCACAGTTCTCCGGCGAATATGCGTTCTCGCGTATGGACGAACCGGTTTACGAGTATGCCTGTCATGAAGGTAATTACGCCCTTCCCGGCACCCTGGCCGGTGCACGTCGACTGGAGTCCGAACAAGGCCAGTAATTTTCTAGACCAGCGCCTTGTGACGCACGGCAGTCACTTCTGCCATGATGGCAATGGCAATTTCCGCGGGTGTCTTGCTGTTAATGCGAAATCCAATCGGTGCATGCAGCCGGCCGATCTCCGCTTCCGTCAACCCCAGTTCCGGCAGTCGTTCCCGGCGCTTGGCGGAAGTACGGTCGGAGCCCATCGCACCCACGTAAAAAGCGTTTGTTTTTAATGCTTCCATCAGGGCCATATCATCAACACGTGGATCATGTGCCAATGCAATGATCCCGCTGTAGGGATTGCTGAACTGTTCGCGGACAACATCATCCGGCAGTCGCGATGTAGTCTTGACACCGGGTACATCCCAGTTTTGCAGGTACTCCGGACGCGGATCGCAAAGCGTAACGTTATACTCCATGGCCATCGCCAGTTCGGCTACATATTTCGCTACATCGCCAGCCCCTAACAACAACAACTTGAAATGGGGACTCAGGCTGTGGATCAAATGTGACTCGACAATATCCACCGCATTATTGGTGGACTCCTCAGTGAAATGAATCCTGCCGGTGGAGAGATTCACCACACGACTCACTTTTTTGTGTTCGGTCAATGCCTGATTGATCAGGTTGAAAACACCGACAATCCTGGGTATCGGCTCAAAATATTCCAGCAACACGTGCAACTGGCCACCGCAGGGTAATTTCAGTCGCGCCTGTTCCTCGCTGGTCATACCGTACATGATCATGAACGGCTTGCGCTCTTCGGCAAACCGTTTCTTCAGGCTGCCATCGCGCAATTGCTCGAGAAAATCTTCTTCTATACAACCACCGGAAATAGAACCGACAAGTTCCCCGTCCAGGGTACAAGCCATCATGGAACCAATCGGGCGTGGAGACGAACCCCAGGTTTTAAGAATAGTACACAGCCAGACTGACTTGCCTGCCTGTAACCATTTAGCGACATGGGAGATGATCTGTTGCTGACTGCTTTGCATGGACTGCTACACCATTCTCTGTTTCCATCGACCCCGCCGAAACACGAGGACGCCTACTATACCAGCGAGCAGATCGGAAACAAACACTGCCCAGAACACACCTACCGGACCAAGTCCGGTCAACATGGCAAGTACATAGGCCAGTGGTACCTGTACGACCCAGAAGCAGAAAAAGTTGATCCAGGTGGGTGTCATGGTATCTCCGGCACCATTGAAGGCTTGCACCACCGAGACACTGAATCCGAACGGGATCAGTCCGAGACTGAATATCCGCAGACACAACACGGCATATCTCGCCACTTCATGCTCACCGGTAAAAAGCATGACAATAGCCGGTGCGAACAGCAACAAACCAAGCGCGGTCAACAGCATGTACCAGGTGATGTATTTCATGACCCGGTATACCGTCGCCTCCGCACGCGCGGG
>JBBDXV010000171.1:0-3345 GCA_040902165.1 Pseudohongiellaceae bacterium | reverse complement strand
AGACGCAGGATGATCGCCAGCTGCGGAACCATATAACGCCAATACAGCCTTATGCGGTTGTTCATTCCGCACAGATAATACAGTCCGTAGAGCGCACCGAGACCCCGCCCGATATTGGTGGCCACTGCAGCGCCGGTGACACCCATTTCGGGGAACGGTCCGACACCGAAAATCAGACAGGGATCAAGAATGATATTGATCCCGTTGGCCAGCACCAGGGTACGCATGGCCAGGCTCGCATCCCCGGCACCGCGAAAGATCGCATTGTTGATAAACAGGAACATGATGGTCCAGCAACTGCCGAACATGATCGTGGTATAGCCGCGTCCGGTCTCGATCACCTCAGGGTCCGCACCCATCAGGCGCAGGATATCCTCGGCAAACAGCAGTCCGCAGGCGCCTACCACCAGGGATACCGCGGCAGCCAGCCACAATGCCTGGGCGGCGGTGATCGACGCCTTCTCCGGATTCTTCTCACCAATGCGGCGCGCTACCAGGGCTGTGGTTCCCATGCTTAAACCCATGGCCAGCGCATAAAGCAAGGTCAGGACCGCTTCAGTAAGCCCTACTGTAGCCACAGCTTCGGCGCCCAGGCGGGCTACAAAAAAAATGTCGACAATGGCGAACAGGGATTCCATCGCCATTTCCAGGATCATCGGTACGGCCAGCAGAAAAGTGGCGCGACCGATGGTGCCCTTTGTGTAATCAACAGTGGAACTACCCAGCAATGCCTGTTTGAAGAGTGACAGGCCTGATTTGATTTTGATTAAAGTCATAACTGTTTTTCCCGGCATAAGACGAAGCATGCACGGTAATGCTTACCATGCGGTGACATGAGAGATTGACTGACTATAGTCTTGCTATGTCTTACTTGGGTTTGTCTTGGTCTTGTGCAGAGGTTCTGCGGTTCCGTTGGCAGGGCCGTGGAACTTTTAAGAAAGGCAATGCCAGCAATCTATTGCAGGCGTAACTTATCCATGGGGCGTTTACTCCTTGAGCGAAAAAACGGACGAGAATATTAACGCTGTCCTGGTTCGATGTCTTTCGTTTTTTGCATTCCGTGTGACCACAGTTACACCGATACAAAAATTCGTTTCAATCCAAACGGAGTCAGAATCTGAATCCGGGATTCGCACGTTGCTGCTCCAGGTTCAACAGTTTTTCCTTGGTGGGCAGTCCGCCGCCAAAGCCAGTGAGTTTGCCGGTGCTGCCTATAACCCGGTGACAGGGAATGATAATGGGTATGGGATTTTTGCCATTGGCTGCTCCTACTGCACGTGAAGCCTTGGGTTTGCCGATGCGGAGCGCTATATCTCCATAACTGACTGTCTCTCCATAGGGTATTTTTTGCAGCGCCTTCCAAACCTTGCGCTGAAAGTCGGTGCCTACCGGCGCCAGATTCAAATCAAACTCGGTCAGTTCACCGGCAAAATAGGCCTGCAGTTGCTTTTTCACCTCTTTGAATTTCGTGGCGTCCTTAATCCAGCCGGTTTCATGCCGCTTGCGCTCCTTGCCCCTCGGAAAACCCACCAGGGTCAGCGCCTGTTCGTTGCCTGCGAGTAACAGACTGCCGATGGGTGTTTCCAGATAGTCATAAAATGTAGTCATTGCAGATCTCCAATGTGAATCAATTCAGGATCATCCGGATTTCAATCGAAGCTGGTTCGTCCCCTGTTGCTTTACCTGCTGTGCCAGCTTCCACAACAGCATCACAGCATAAGCCCGCCAGGGTTTCCAGGCTTCAGCGTTTTCCAGTAATTGTTTCGCAGTTAACCGATCTCCCGGCCAGCCGCCGACCTGCTGCAGCACCAGATCTCCGTGGGGGAATGCGTCCGGGTCATTGAGCGCGCGCAGCGCGATATATTGACCGGTCCATTCACCGATTCCCTTGATCTGACAGATGTTGCGCACAAAAGTCTCGGTATCCATACGCCCATCCATCAACAGTTGACCGGCTTCCACCTGCCGCGCAAGCGTCTTGATTGCCTCGATACGCAGTCCGGTAATTCCCAGACCGTTTAAATCCCCATTTATCAGCTGTGATGGTGTGGGAAATACGCGATACAATTTTCCACCGTCAGCGCTATAACTGGACCCCAGCCGCTCAACGACGCGCGCCATCAGGGTGCTTGCGCCTTTCACTGATACCTGTTGACCGATCACAGCCCGCACGGCGATCTCAAGACCATCCCAGCAACCAGGTACGCGCAGACCGGGGTAGTTTTTGATCAGCGGCTTGAGCTGTGGGTCTCTGCCCAGATAACGATCGATTTCATTGCTGTCCGCGCGCAGATCAAACAACCTGCGTACCTGATCCACGATACGCAGCAATTGACGCGTATCGGGAAATCGAATACTGAGCCAAAGCCGGTTTTCGTTATTAGAAAACCTGGCGCAGAAATCTCCGGTCTTGCCCTCAAGACTGATCGTACGCGAGTAACTGTCTTCGCTCACCGCTTCCATACCGGGAACAGCGCGTGTGGAAAGAAATCCGAGCATTGCACGCCAGTCAAACGGCGGACGATAGGAAAGCGGAATCAGGATCGACGAATCCGGTTTGATTTCGCCTTTGCGTCCCTTACGCAGCGCCAGTGGTGTGCGGTCATAGACGCTCCGGAACACAGCATTGAAGCGACGCACACTGCCAAACCCGGCGGCGAAGCAGATGTCAGTCATCGGCAGATCAGTTTCGTCGATCAGCTGCTTGGCAAAATGCAGGCGCCTGGTCTGGGCTACCGTGACTGGTGAGGCGCCGATGTGCTGTTTGAACAACCTGGACAGTTGTCTGGCCCCGATATCAAGCTGCTCTGCGAGTTCATCGATGGAACCGTCGTCAACCAGCCCTCGTTCGATCAGCTGCAGAGCTCGTGATACTTTCCAGCTCGATCCCTGCCAGGCTGGCGTGCCTGGAGAGGTTTCCGGCCGACAACGCAGACAGGGTCGAAATCCGGCTTCTGCGGCGGCCGCGGCAGTCGGATACAACTGTACGTTTTCCTTCTTCGGTACCCGTACCGGGCACACCGGGCGGCAATAGATTCCGGTGGTCAGTACGCCGACGAAAAACCGGCCGTCGAAGCGCGGATCGCGTGTCTGTCGGGCATGTTCGTACTTGTCATTGTTCAGCAGCATGGGCGCCATCATACACTTTCCTGATCGGGATACTGGCCGTTTTCGGACCTCATCATTTTTGTTCAAAATATCGGCTGGAAAATCTGCGAAGGAGAACAGGGCCGGCACTCTCTCTTGCGCTCAATGGGCCATCCATGGCCCGTCCCGCGCCCGTCCCTGGCGCTATTCGCTCCAGAAAGAATGCCGGCCCTGTTCTCCTCTGGTCAGTGCCGAATC
>JBBDXV010000170.1:0-5899 GCA_040902165.1 Pseudohongiellaceae bacterium | reverse complement strand
AAGTTGCCCATTGATAATGAGCTATAGCAGCGGCGACGCCTTCATCCAGAAATATTTCGGCAGTGCGTATATAGATGTAAGAGTCATCATTGGGAGTCGTGCGGGTCAGATAGGTTAAAACCGAAATCAGCAGACTGGCCGCTACTGCATAAAAGCGTATGTCCAGTTGTGGCCAGGAAAAACGTTGTACCTGATTCATCTGACTTTCTTGTTTTTATAGGGACGTGCTGCTTTGCCGGCCCTCTGGGTTTTAAAACGTTTGTGCATCCACAAATACTGCTCCGGATGCTTGCGAATAGCCTGTTCAATAATGCCGTTGATTCTAATGGCATCCGCCTCTTCATCGCCACTGGGATAGTTGTCGACAGGAGGGCTGAAGTGCAGATAATACCCCGAGTTATCACGACGCCGATAATGACTGAAGAAAAGCACTGCAGAATTATTCGCTGCGGCAAATCGGCTGGTGGCGGTGATGGTCGCGGCTTCAACACCGAAAAAATGGACAAAAACAGACAGTTTCGGACCGTAATCCTGGTCCGGCGCATACCAGAGAATATGTCCCAATTTGAGGCTGCGATAAATGTCCCGTACATTCTTGCGTTCTATCACATTGGGAAAGTGGCGTTTACGGCCATTGGTCATTACCGCGTTGAACAGAGGGTTCCGGTTCTCCCGGTAAGTGATATCCATTTCATCAAACAGGGTAAACAAGGTGCCTCCAAATTCCAGAGTGGAGAAATGACAACACAATAACAGCACTCCACGTCCCTGCATCCTGGCGGCCTTCAGATGTTCCAGCCCGGTGACCTCGATGCGTGAATGGAAGTCCTGAGGATTACGGCACCAGGACATGGCTATTTCCATCGCGCCCATACCGTTGGAGAGAAATGTATCGATCAACAGCTTCTGACGCGAAGGTTCATCCAGCTCGGGAAAGCACAGGGCGAGATTGACTCTGGCTATGTCGCGTCGGTCCCTGGCAAAAACATAGCTTAGCCAACCGAGCAACTGACCGATGCGCATCTGCAATGAAAATGGCAGATGGGCCAGCAACCACATGATGGCCAGCAATAACCAGGTCGGCCAGTAACGCGGACCGGAGAATTGACGCAAAGGGGTTCGATCTATGGCCTTGTGGATCACCCGTTTGGCTCTCCCTGTGCGAGATCCGGATGGTTCTGATAGATGGTTGTGTTAGAAGTCGCGCATTGTAACAGATGACCCTCGAATTCTCAGTGTTCGGGGCCAAATCTACAATCGCCGGGGGCTGTGTTATGATCTGCCGCCATGTCCGGTTCAAAGATGCATTGCCCATGAAACTCGAAATGCCACCATTTCAACAAGCCAGAGTGCTCGTAGTAGGCGATGTCATGCTCGACCGTTACTGGCATGGCAAGGCAACCCGCGTTTCGCCCGAAGCACCGGTACCGGTGGTACAGGTAGGTGCCGTGGAAGAACGTCCTGGCGGCGCCGGCAACGTTGCATTGAATATCGCTGCCCTTGGCAGTGCTGCCACTCTGGTGGGGCTGATTGGAAACGATGATAACGGTCGGCAGTTGAAATCAAGCTTGAATGCCGCCGGTGTCTATTGTGAATTTCTGGAAGTGGCAAACAAGCCCACCATCACCAAGCTCCGGGTTATCAGTCAGCATCAACAGCTTATTCGACTTGATTTTGAGCAGGAATTTGAGATGCATGAGGCACAGGGACTTGCGGAACGGGTTAACAACCTGCTTAAGGAAACCCAGGTCCTGGTGCTTTCCGATTATGGCAAAGGCGCGTTGAAAAACGTCGAAGAACATATTGCCGCGGCGCGCAAGTTGAAAATTCCAGTGATAGTAGATCCCAAAGGATCACGCTTTGAGAGATACAGAGGTGCAACGCTTATCACCCCCAACCTGACTGAATTTGAAACCGTCGTCGGACCCTGTGCAAGTGAGCAGGAACTGGTCGAGAAGGGCCTGGCCTTGCTGAAAAGCCTGGACCTTCAGGCACTGCTGATCACGCGCGGGGAACACGGCATGACCCTGCTGCAACCGGATATGCCCGAATTACATTTACCCGCCCGAGCCCAGGAAGTTTTTGATGTGACCGGTGCCGGTGATACGGTGGTGTCAGTCATGGCTGCTGCAATGGCGGCAGGTGGCACGCTTTCCGAGTCAACGGCGCTGGCGAATCTGGCGGCGGGTCTGGTAGTGGGCAAACTGGGTACGGCAGCCATCAGTGCACCGGAGTTACGACGTGCCATGTTACGAGAGCAAGGATCAGGTCGCGGGATCATGACTTCAGAACAACTGCTTATCGCAGTGCAGGATGCCCGTGCGCATGGTGAGAAGATCGTCTTTACCAATGGATGTTTTGATATTATTCACGCAGGTCATGTAGGTTATCTGGCCGAAGCCAGAAAACTTGGCGACCGGTTAATCGTTGCGATCAATGACGACAGATCGGTTCGGAAACTGAAAGGGCCTGGTCGTCCGATTAATCCACTGGAGCGACGCATGGCGGTGCTTGCCGGTCTTGAAGCCGTGGATTGGGTGGTTTCCTTCAGCGAAGATACGCCGGAATCCCTGCTTGAAACACTACAGCCCGAAGTGCTGGTCAAAGGCGGCGACTACTCGATGGACGAAGTTGTCGGTGGCGGCTATGTACAGAAATACGGCGGCGAAGTAAAAGTATTGGAGTTTCTCGACAATTGTTCCACCTCTGCCATTGTGGAAAAACTCAAGCAGACCTGACTGTCATTTCTCCGGAAAATAACTATTCCCTGGCAGCCAGCGCTTTTTCCGCACAGTCCACATTGTGCTGCAAGTGTGCCGGATTGATAGTGCCGACAATGATACTGGTCACCCCTGGTTGTCCCAGCACAAACCCGATACTTTCCAGTACTGCATCAGTCCCGGCAGCAGAACCCAGGTGGCCGCTGGCCAGTGCTTTTTTTACCAGTACACCTTTACCGAGATCATGGGCGCGGGCAATGACCGGTAAGTCCTCGCGTTCTCCGGGATTACAGGTCACCATCACGACATCACTGAGATCAAGGGCAAGCAATCCGCCCGCGACAGTTTTACTGGACATGCCGATCGCGCGGACCAGACCTTTTTCCTTGAGTCTTTGCAACGTGGCAAAGCAATCAGTTTCAGTAATGATCGAACTGTCATTGCCATTCGAGTGGACCAGCACAATATCCAGATAATCCGTGTTCAAATGCCGCAGACTGCGTTCAACGCTCTGCTGTACGTGTGAGCCGCTAAAATCGTAAGTGGATTTGCCGCCGATAAATTCCTCTCCTACCTTGCTGCACAGCACCCACTGACCCCGGTCCACCAGGAGTTTTCCCAGTCGCTGTTCACTGGTCCCATAGGCTGGCGCGGTATCAATCAGATTAATGCCGAGGCGTCTGGCCAGATCAAGCAGCGCGACGACGGCAGCGTCATCCGGCAAGTCGAAACCAGTCGGGTACTTCACGCCCTGATTACGACCGAACTTCACCGTGCCCAGTCCCAGGCAGGAGACGTCAATTCCGGTAAGGCCCAGAGACCGTTTCGGTAACATGATCAGAATCTCTCATCCCAGGGGACTAATGCCACTTCAGGCCTTGGCAGCTTCGTCGTCTCCATGCTGCCGGCATATAACGGTTCCAACTGCTGCATTCGTAACGTCCTCACCACTTCATCGGCCAGGGCCGGGCTCAGGGTGAACTTGGTTGGCCAGGTGATCAGCACGTTTTTCTCGCTGTTGAGGAATACCGAATCGGGTCGATGCAGCCCTGCCAGTCTGGCTTCGGCACGATTGATCAGGAATGCAGTCCAGCGTGTCGGAGACAGTTCAATCCGCGGGAACAGTGCAGCGATAAGCTGCTTCGCGACTTCGATCTGTTGATTGTCGGAAAGCGTCACACCTTTCTCTGCCAGTTCTCCACCCATATACCAGGCAATATCACCATCCATACATCGATGGCTGGTCAGTGTCAGGCGCGGCGTCAGACTGAAGCTGTCGCCAATACAATGAACAAAGGCCATTGGCAACGCTGGACCTTTTGCGATAACCATACGCAGTGGACGCAGCTGCATGTCTGTGCTTTCGAGTTTGGCGCCTTGCATCAGGTCGCGGTTGCCAGCACCGGCACTGAAGATAAAACGCCGGGCATCGACAGTCACCCGTGTCTGTCCGGAAGTAAATTCAAGACCGGATACATTGCCGGATTGATCACGGCCAAACTTCAGACTTTCGGCGTCCACTTTTATCAGATGTTCAGAATGCGGATCCGCCAGGCTGTGCAAGAGACTCGATGTGTCGACGACAAAATCCGGCAGTTCATAAACAGTCCCTGACAGTTGTTGGTCGCGGAAAAACCCGGGCTGGCTGGATTCAGTCAACGCCTCCACCCGACCACGCAGGGATTTGCTGCCGAGGAACGTTTTCAGTCTGGAACGAACACCACCGTCGGACCACATATAATAGTGGCTAGACAAAATCCGACAGGTTTGCAGATCCAGTTCACCTTTACCTTTCAGGCAGGCCAGCCAGCGTGCCGGCATGTCGGCAATCGCATTAACCGCGCCGCCGAGGTTTCCGTCCAATGCGTATTTGAGACCTCCATGAATGATTCCCTGGGAGGCTATGGACTGACCCTGTCCCAGTGCGCCGGCCTCCAGTAACAACACCTGATAGCCTTCAATTAGCAGGCGATTCAACAGCCACAGGCCGGCGATGCCGCCGCCGAGGATGACGATATCGGTGGTCAGGCATAACGACTTGGTGTTGGCGGTGGTCATTGACAGATCTGGGCTGGAAAGCAGGATAGAGAAAAAGTTGCGTAAGTATACCCAGCTGCGAGAGTATTCCCAACCTTGATGCCGCGTAATCAATCCTATGAGCAGATTGCTGTACAGCCTGTTACTCTACCTTGGCTTGCCATTGATAGTTTTGCGATTGCTGTACCGCTCGATAAAAGCGCCGGCCTATCTCAAACGCTGGCACGAACGCTTTGGTTTTGTTGCACCACCCAGTGGTTTTGACCAGCGGACCTGGTGCATCTGGATCCATGCCGTTTCAGTAGGCGAGAGTCTCGCGGCAGTGCCGCTGGTAAAACATCTGCAAAAGACCCGCCCCTTGCACCCGATTCTGATTACTACCATGACGCCGACCGGCTCCGCGCGCGTGATTGATCTGTTCGGAGAAAAAGTCTCGCATGTTTACCTGCCTTACGATCTGCCGGGAGCCGTCAGCCGATTCCTGAAACGTTTCAATCCCCAGGTACTCCTGGTGATGGAAACAGAATTGTGGCCCAATCTTCTGCATCATTGCCATAGGAATAACGTTAAGGTATTGCTGGCCAATGCGCGCCTGTCGGAAAAATCTGCCCGCGGCTATCGCCGGCTGGGCAGTTTGACAAGAACCATGCTGCAGCAGATTGATCTCATTGCGGCGCAATCCAATGCCGATGCGCAGCGCCTGATTTCCCTTGGTGCGCCGGAGTCCCGGGTCAAAGTGACCGGCAGTCTGAAATTTGACATGGAAATACCGGCATTACAGACGCGCGACCTGCCTTCTGTATTTCAAACAATATGCAGTGGTGATCGCGCCGTGTGGATTGCAGCCAGCACCAGAGAAGGGGAAGAGGAAAAAGTTCTGCGGGCATTCCGACACTGTCTTGATCAACAGCCCGAGCTGTTATTGGTACTGGTACCAAGACATCCGGAACGGTTCAATGAGGTGGCGCGATTGTGCATATCAGCCGGATATAAAACGGTGCGCCGCAGCACGAACCATGAGATAGGGCAGGATACACAGATATTTCTGGGCGATTCGATGGGAGAGATGTGGTTTTACTTTGCCCTGGCAGACATTGCCTTTATCGGCGGCAGCCTGGTCAACACCGGCTGTCATAACGTGC
>JBBDXV010000169.1:0-5899 GCA_040902165.1 Pseudohongiellaceae bacterium | reverse complement strand
TTGTGCACGCAGATATTGCGCACGCCAAGGCGCTGTGCCCGCTCGATCATCGCGATGCCCGCCTCGTCATGGAGAAAGAACCCCACGCCGCCTGGACCGTACTGGGTATAAGTTTTGAACGCGCTGATATTCCAGTTGGCGGCCAGTTCATCCATGGCTTCCAGGTCACCCTCCTGATTGGGATTAACCCGACCATGGATCATCAGGCGTTTGCTGCCCTGCAGTTCCGCGACGATTTGGCGTGTCGCATCGGCATCCTCGATAGTCACCGGTTCGCGTTCGCGGGTGGAAGGCACAAAGGACAACACCATGATGTCGGTGTCACTGTCGAGGAACACATCCTTGATAAATTCATCGGCGGACAGGCAATTGAGATAGGCACGGCTGCCGGGTTCGCTGGCGGCCTCGCAACTGGCTTTTTCCATTTGCGCATAGGGCCGGGCGGACTCTGGCAATTGATTGAGCCAGTCGCCTTCCGGATTGACGTAATGGCCCTGTACATCAAAGATGAATTCATTGCCCTCGAGCTGTTCGGCAGCGGCGAAGCGATCCAGGCCGGCATCGGGATGCAGATCGAAGTAGCCGCCCCGCTTGCCCGCATAGGCATTGGCCTGATTGAACGCGAGCAGGGTGCTGGCGGCACCGCAACTGGAAATCAGGAATTTTCGACGGGTCTGTTGCAGGCGTCGGGAATTGTTCTCGGCCTGTTGCAAGGCCAAGCGGTTGGCCTGTTCATTGAGCGCGGAAATGGGGATGGGTTCATATTCGCCGTTGGAGGTGCTGTCGATCTTGATGGGCAGGCGGGTGCCTTCCGGGTCGTGTTTGTGCATGGCGTGCTCCTGGGTCGGTGACCAATCGTGCTATCGAGCATAGGCCCGGGCTGGCAGCCGCGCAACCGGTGCAGGTCGACCTTGGCGGTCGCCTTGACGCAGTGCAACTCACCCTTTGCGCCGGCGTTGTAAAAGTACTACTCTGCCAAAACCTGCAGTACCGGTCCCGAGATCAAACAAAAACAGAATAACAGTAGGAGGCGACGATGATAAAAGTCCCTGGCCTGAACCGACGATCCTTTATCCGTAATGCAGGACTTTCTGCACTAGCAGGTGCCGCCGGGCTCGGCAGCGCGGTGACACCGATCCAGGTCGCTGCCCAGCCGTCCGCTCGGCGTCTGGCCGGCGGCAAGCTGAATCTGGATATTCCCTTTTCCCATATCGGTTTCAACGACTCCCGCTGGGACTCTCCAGCACGCAGATACGGCGATCAATTCAAATACGGGATGGGCATTGCCTCGATGGACTTTGAGGCCCCGCCCTGCATTACCGAAGCCCTGGCCAAACGCTGCGAACATCACAGCTGGGGCTATATCAGCAGCACCGATTCCCTGCGTGAGGCAATCCTGCAATGGACCGGCGCACGGCACGGCATTGAAATCGACCCGGCTACCCTGGTTATTTCGCACGGCGTCTATCCGGGCGTGATCGCCGGGCTGCGCAGCTTTGTGCCGGCCGGTACCAGGACTCTGATGCTGACACCGATCTACAACGGCTTCTATTCGATGTGCCGGCACACCCGTGCCGCGACGGTGGACAGCCCGCTGTTGTTCCGCAATGGTCGTTGGGAAATCGACTGGGATGACCTGGAAGCCAAGATGCAGCCGGACGTCAACGCGATGATCGTCTGCAATCCGCAGAACCCGACCGGCAATGTCTGGACCGAAGAAGAGCTGTTACGTATTGGACGTCTGTGTCTGGAACACCAGATCGTCGTGCTGGTTGACGAGATCCACAACGATTTCGTACGCGCCGGTCACCGCTATGTGCCGTTTGCGAGCTTGCCGGACCGGGCAGTGGTTAACAACAGCATTTCTTTTGGCGCGGTTAGCAAGACCTTCAACCTCGCCGGCATGAAATCCGCCTATTTTCACAGCAGCAACCCAACCCTGCTGGGCAGAGTTCAACAGAATCATCGCTCCGATCTCACCATTCTCGGCATGGTGGCCAACGAGGCCGGTTACCGCGAAGGCGGCGAATGGTTTGATCAGGTACTGCCCTATATCGACGCCAATCATTCTTTTGTCGAGCAGTATGTCAGGCAACATATGCCGCTGGTGCAATACAAGCGCGCCGAAGGTACTTTCCTGACCTTTATGGATTTCAGCCGTGTGATGCAGGCCATTGGTGCCACGGAGCAAGCCAAAGAACAAGGCTACGAATCTGCTGAACATTTCTTTCAGGATTGGCTGGTAGCGCAGTCCGGTGTCGTGCTCAACCCCGGTACAGACTACGGTGCAGGCAGCGAAGGCCATATGCGCATGAACATCGCCTCGGCCAGAGTCGTCGTCGAAGGCGCACTGCAGGCCATGGCCACCGCGTTTCGTCACGTATAAAAGAACAAGCTGTTGGTAAAAACCCTTAGTCAAAGAAGACCCAAACCGGCGCCGGGCTGGCGCCACAGGAGAACAAAATGAAAACTACTCGCCGCGGATTCGTAAAAACTTTTGGCCTCGGGACGGCTGCCGCAGGAATCCTGTCCGGATCCTCGTTGTTAGGTCCGGTGAGCTATGCACAAAACCGGGAAGCACATCGCCTCGGTGTATATGACGGCGGCATCATTCAGCTCAATCAGAATGAAAGCGCGCGCGGTCCAGGCCCGAAAACCCTGGAAGCGATTCGCGGTCATACCGGCCGGCGACTGGGTCGCGGCTATTCTCCCGACCATGTACCAGAACTCGAGCAGGGCATCGCCGATTACTACCATCTGGAAACCGCGAGAGTGCAACTGGCAACCGGTTCTACCCCATTGCTGCAGGGCGCGGTGCGAGCTTTCTGCTCGGCGGATAAAAAATTCGTCACACCAATGCCGACTTATTCCACCAGCGAAGCCACTGCCAGGGAAATCGGTGCGCCGATCACTCATGTGGACCTGGACAGCGGGATGGGAATCGACCTGGAAACGCTGGCGCAGGCCAGTGTCGGAGCCGGCCTGGTGTATTTCTGCAACCCGAACAATCCGACCGGCACCGTGCACGCTCCCGCGGCCGTGGAAGCATTTGTCCGCCGCGTGCTGCGCGAATCACCGGACACGCGGATTCATATCGATGAGGCCTATATCAATTATGTCGATCCCGGAGTGATGGAAACCGCACTGCCACTGGCACTGGAGTTTGAGAACGTGTTCATCACCCGCTCCTTCTCCAAGGCGCACGGCCTCGCCGGCATGCGCATCGGTTATGCGCTGGGTCAGGAACAGACCCTGGCTGCCATTCGCAATGCCTGGGGCATGGGTGATGTCAACATGCTCGCTGCCATCGCTGCACTGACGGCGCTGGAAGACAAGGAACATATCGAATGGGAACGGCAGGAGAACGCCAGAATCAAGACCTATACCCTGGCTGCCTTCAGGGAAATGGGTTATGCAGTGCCCTATTCCCACACCAACCACATCTTCGTCAATATCCGCGGCCCGGCTGCCGCGTTCCGCGAAGCCTGTCTAAAGGAAAAAGTACTGGTGGGCCGTGACTTCGCGCCGTTGCAAAACACCCACTGTCGCATTTCCCTCGGCAGCATGGAGGAAATGGAAATCGCGATGCAGGTGTTCCGCAAGGTTCTGGCTGGCTAACAGTCAGACCTGGGCGTTCAGGGAGTTACACTGACTTCGAGGTACTGGTCACTGTAGAGGCCACCATCGTCGGCACGAGCCCAGAGAATATAGTCCCCGGGTTGATCAAACTGCACATCGACGGTCACGATGCCGTCCTCGGGAATGGTTGGCGGCACCCACAGATCACCCCAGGGTGAATTGGATGCCGCACGCGTATCCTCCCAGGGTTTGACCTGCGGCGGATCAAACATCACCTCGCCTTCACCTCGATACACATTCCACGACAGGTAAAGCCCGTTTATCTTGTTCACCGTTATACGGGACGGGCGCTGCATGATGCGTCGCTGGTAGCGGGCAAGTACATCTTCAACCGTAGTTGCTGACCTGACTGAGGACAGCGGGTCATTCCGCCGCGGAACACCGTCATCGACCAGGCGCGACTGGATCGTCAGCACTTCTCCCACCCGCACAGTCCTGATACGGTCGCCGACCAGAGTAATTTCCGGCGGTTTATTGGCGCGCGATTCCGGGCTGCTGCTGCCAGCCCCGAGAGATCCGGTCTCGGAGGCGATGACCACGTTGTCGATCACATAGTCCGGGGCCAGTGTCGCGTAGGCCTTGCGCTCGATGCCATTGGCAGAAATCAGGGTCCACACCAGTTCGCGATCACCCCAGTCCGCTGGCACCACCACTTCGAAGGTGAAGCGATTCCGGCGCGGCAGGAAATGGGTCGGTTGCCCCCGATCCGGATCTCCTGGTGAAAACATATTGTTCTCGCCGACCGGGATTTTCGGTTCTTCTTCCCAGTTCTCATTCATGTAGCCAAATATAAAACTGAAAGTTCCGTCCGGATTTTCACGCCAGCCCTCATAGGCCGGTTCAATAAGCTGACCGGACCGGTAAGTTGGCTGGGCCGCGATCTGGCTGCTGAACAACAGTACCGTACAAAAAACCGCGAAAATCCCGCGGCGGGATGCAGCAACTACAAATTTCATCGAATTTCTCTCCCTCAGATTCCATCTAATTGACAAACTGATTTGACTATCCTGATTTATCGTCTCGACGTTGCGCTCGCAAGTCTCGGTTCAGGAACCGGTGCAACCAGTGGCGCAAGACACAACGGACAACCAATCACATTGTCATTCGGTCCCAGCTGCAATCGCTCCCGGCGTTCCGCCATCGCATCGAAGAACTGCTCGTCAGTCATGGACAACCTGATTCCCAGGTCGATGAACATATTGGTCACCGAACGGTTGCCCGAACCCTGCCAGTTGCGTGAATCCGGAACATTCGGGTTGTTATCAGTGTTGTTCATATACCCAACGATATGGAGAATCGTCCCTTTCGGCAGCAGCGGGGCGTAATCGTCCTCATAGGGATATCCGCGCACCCAGTTATGGTCGTAGCCGACGCAGGAGAGTGTTTCGACGTTGAAGCCCCAGATTGCTTCCAGGCACATACGTTCACCCGGCGCATGCAGATGCGGTTCAAAAGTAATTATCTTGGTGTTCTGCTCCAGGATCGTGTAGGCGTGCAGCTCCTGGTGGTTTTCGTTTCCGGCAATACTGATGTCCGAGCCATTGCCGAGGGCAATAAAGGCATTTTGATACTTTGGTTTATAGTCGCGGGGATGAAAGCGGAAACCTATTTCCAGATGTCCGGTAGTATCGCGGTTGTTGGCATGCAAGTGGACAGAATCCGATACCAGCCACGACCCCGCCTGCAGCATCCGACCGGCATCCTCGTCGAAAATATCCGGATTACGCCCGACTTCATGAACCGGCCAGAGCGCCGGAAAGCCGCTGGGATCGCCAGCCTCATTCATCTGCATCGTGAACCAGATCATATGGTGGAAAATGTAACGGCCACCGACGGTGGAACTGCCGTCGCCACTATTTTTAACAGGCACATTATTGACCTCGATGATTTCGACGGATTCGACATAGCGATCTTCTGTCATGTTCGTCGGGATCGATTCAATTTCACCCCACCAGTCAGGCGTCCCCGCCAGCTTGGTAATCGACTCTGAGCTCAGAATCAGGTCGGGCTCACCGGCCCGCCACTTGATGCTGTCGTCGATCACCAGTGGCGCCGGCGCATCGGCAATATCCCCTTTGGGCGTGCCGCTGCGCGCCCAGGCTGATATTTTCGCGATTTCCTCATTGCTGAGAGACGGATCATCCTTGAACTCCTGGATGCCGATATTTTTCTCTACATACCAGGGCGGCATCGCACCAGCCCGGTCACGCAGGCCGGTCTTGTACTCGATCAGTCCCGCATAGGGGCTTACCTGCTCATA
>JBBDXV010000168.1:0-5917 GCA_040902165.1 Pseudohongiellaceae bacterium | reverse complement strand
CACCGGCCGGGTGGACGGATATTCACGATACGGTCCGGCACCGTGGTAGACGAGATCGGCAATTACCAGCGCTGTGAATGGGATAACGAACCGCACATGTACTTCAATGCCGGCGCGGCTCGAATTCCCAGCATCCATCGCAACGTGTTGGCCTATTGCAAGGAACTCGGTGTGGAGCTGGAAATCTTTGTCAATGAAAGCAAGACCGCATGGTTACAGGACGACGGGATGCTGAACGGCAAACCGGTCCGCAATGCCGATATGACCTCAAGCCTGCACGGCTTCATCGCCGAGATGCTGGCCAAGGCCCTGACCAATCCCGAAGTAAACGACTCACTCACCGAGACGGAAACCGAAACACTGTTGGGCATGTTGCGCGGTTTCGGCGACCTCAATGAGGACATGTTATACCGGGGGTCTATTCGGGCAGGTTATGCCACTGGTGGATTTCTTGACCACGGCAGCACTCGAGACATCATCGCGTTAAGAGACCTGTTGAAGTCACGCCTGTTGAGAAGCGCACTGGTCACAACCGAAGAAGGCACCGGCAGCGGTCCTGTCCTGATGCAACCGGTAGGCGGCATGGACAGAATTATCTATGCCTTTGCGAATCGGCTCGGCGAGCGCATCAGATTCCGTGCGCCGGTCATGTCGGTCAATGTCACGGATAGCGGCGTCGATGTGGTCTATGAACAGGATGGAACGCGCCAGCTGTTGCAGGCAGATTACTGTTTTAATTGTATTCCCAGCCATCTGATGACCGGCATCCCTAACAATTTCCCTGCGGACTATGTGCGGGCACTGCAATACATTCGTCGCGGCGAAGCCTACAAGGCGGCATTTCAGGCCAAGGAACGATTCTGGGAGAAGGAAGACATTTATGGCGGCATCACCTGGGTGAACGCACCGATTCAACAGATCTGGTATCCCCCCCACGGGATACACAAGGACAAGGGCATCATTCTGGCTGCCTACAACTTTGGTGGCGGAATGGTTTATACGAAGATGACACAGGAACAAAGAGTGGAAGAGTTGCTCATTCACGGCGAGAAAGTCCATGCCAATTACCGGCAGATGGTGGAAAAACCGGTCACTGTGGCCTGGCACCGCATGAATCATATGCTGGGCTGTTCAGCGCGCTGGAGTCGCAATGTTGGCGGCTGGTCACAGCAAGAGGAAGCGTTGTATGCACTGATACGCCAGCCGGTCAACGGTCGTCATTACATGATTGGCGATCAGATCACCCAGCACTCGGCGTGGATTGAAAGTGCGCTGCAGTCCGCGCATTACGCACTGGCAGATTTGGATCAACGGGTAAGAGCACAGCAGGTATGAAAACTTTTCTGACATTGACAGTATCGATAGCCGCCCTTGTCTGCGCCAGTGCCGTACTCGCAGCTGATGCAGGTGTGACCGCGCAAACCGATGATCGCTATTGCATGACCTGTCATGGCGTGGACGGTGTGGGCAATATCGGCATACAGGCGCCGCGTCTGGCCGGCATGGAGCCCTGGTACCTGAAAAGGCAGCTGGAAAATTTCCGCGCCGGTATTCGCGGTACCCATGTCGAAGATGACCAGGGCCTGGCGATGCAACCCATGGCGGCAAGACTAACTGACGAAAGTATTGCCGACATCGTCAGCTGGGTGCAAAGCTGGGAGTACTTGCCGGCTGAAATCACGATCGAGGGAAACAGCGCGCGTGGGCGAACTGCGTTTCAAAGCTGTGCTGCCTGCCATGGTACAGCGGCAGAAGGGAATGAGGCACTGGGTGCACCGGCGCTGGCGGGTCAGAACGACTGGTATTTGATTACGCAGTTGAAGAATTTCAGGGCAGGCTATCGCGGCATACACCAGGATGATAGTTATGGTGCGCAAATGCTGCTGATGGTACGCATGTTGAGTGACGATCAGGCGATCATCGACGTGGTGAGTTATATCAATACCCTGGGTCGATAAATCCGGGCCAGGACCTAATTATTTCAAAAGGGTAGCTCAGGAATCCTGATTTTACCGAGCGAAACGGTATCAAGCCCTACTTCTTTTAAAATATTCTGGTATTCATGATCGTTAACCAGATCGTTATCAAAATAGATGAGTTCTAACGCGCTATGTGCTCTCAGGAACGGGTAAAACTCCGAAGCGTTTAATGCCTCGCGAAACTCACTGAGAAATCCCTTCCTGTCAGCTTTGAGAAAGTAATGAATTGCCTTTTCGGAATGACTCAGATACTCATCAGTATTGATATGTGAAAGAATCTCGTGCACTGATTCGGCACTGCCTCCAAGAAATGCACTCCTTGCTTTGAATCCGATGTAGGCATTCTCACCTAGTTGCGCTTTAATCAGATCCAACTGCGAATCTATCCCCTCAGAATCATGTTGTAAAAACGCCAGATTAGCATGCGATTGCGCAATTTTTGCGCCAAGATTGGTAGCCTCAACGAAGTCGCGTTGCGCATCGTCAAATTCACCCCGGTACAAGAACACGCCGCCTCTGTAGTTAATTGCCTGCGGCGAAAGGGGGTCTAGCTCAACCATGCGATTTGCGACCCTTATCGCGTAGTCCTGGTAGCCAGTTGCCTGTAGTACGTTTCTGTACAGGGAGACTGCTGTTGTGTCATTTGGATATAGCCTGATCATTCTATCAAACTCGTTTATTGACTCCTGGAACTTACGCTCGATAAAGAATAAATTTGATGCACGAACAGCGAGCGCTTCTCGTTGAGCCGGGTCGATTCCTAGCGCTTTTGACAGGTTACTTTCCACTATGTCCTTTTTGGTTGCCCAGGATGCCTGGTTAAAAAAGATATACAGGTTGTGAGTACGAGCCATCGCTCCATAAGAATCAGCAAATTCTGGATCCAGGTCTGCAGCCTGCTCAAAATAGGAGATAGCCGGCTGTAACTGGACAAGATTCAGGTATTGACGCCCTTGAATGTATTTTTTGAAAGCGGCCGGGTTCACTTGTTGATTCAATTGGGCTTTCTTATGTGCGGGCAATAAGTGAATGTTAAGTGCGCTGGATATTGCTGCGGCAATTTTTTCCTGGACACTGAAAACATCAGTAAGTTCGTCATTGAACTGATCTGACCAGACCTGTGCTCCATCTTTTGTGTCACCAAGTTGGGTAGACACCCTGATTCTTGTGCCAGAGCTTCGTATACTGCCTTCCAGGACGTGAGTAGCATTCAGCTTCTGTCCGATCTCAGCGACACCCAGGCAAGCGTCCTTAAGCGCGAAGGACGAGGTGCGCGCAATTACCTTTAGTTGCGGAATTTTTGCCAATCCATTGAGTATCTCTTCAGTAATGCCCTCGCTGAACCATTCCTGATTCTTTTCCTGACTCATGTCGGCGAAGGGTAAAACAGCAATGCAGGGTTTTACATCAACCTCGTCACGCTGCCGTTGAGTTGCGTTGTCTGTTGAAACGCGGGTGGAAGAAAAGTCGTTGCCAGAGTTTATACTTTCCTCGATTTCGATCTCAGAAGGAGTCGTCTTCTCATGTCTAAGGCCTTCTGACGTAAGTTCAAATACCCAGGCAAGGACCATGGATAAGGGGAATCCAAGAATCAGCAATACTATAACAAAAGTTATAGTCCATTCTGGAAGTTGCAACGCTGGAAGAACGGTATCTGCGACCTGAATCAACAACCAGGCTACCACGGCATACACTATTGCCGCCCGAAAGACCTTGCGCCTCTTCAGTTCCTGTAACAGCTTATCCACCGGTAGCACCTTTTAGCAGGTCGGGTACCGTCCCTGCCGGCTTGTTATTTTGTCGGAGACCATAACATATCGGAGTGGATACAGGATAGATTTCGTAGGCGTCAGAGCCAATTCCATCCCTTGTCAAAACGGCAGCGCCGAATACTCAGTCATTAAATCGACCAAGTAGGGAAGAATTGGAAGGGAAGAATTGGACACCCACAAGTAAGGGCAAGGAAAAAAATCAGTGGGTTAGGTGAATAAAATGAGTGGGTGTCATATTTATCTCGATGAATACCCGAGAATCTGCTAGAAGGGTAGTGCTGGAATTTTCAGTTTTTGGCAAGATTTCAAATCCAGGCCAGCGTCTTCCAGGATCGCTCGATATTCGGGAGCTTTAATCAGATCTTTATCGAAACGATCCAGCCCCGCAGCATGATGAAAAATACAGTAGTTTCGTCTACTTCTTCCGTAGTAGCTGATAAAACTACTGTATTTTTACTCTGACCCCAATTATTTCAGTAGCCGACCGCTGCGCCGTCACCGCGTCTGGAATCTGATGCTCCGAGATACAGCCCCGCCTCACGGTCGTGATAAACCCCCATAGCCGCACCCTGGGTACCACGCCCTCGCAGCTGGTGTCCGAGCTCCTGATAAATTCTGAGCGTATCGGGCGACAACAGTCCGGGTTCAATACTGGTGAAATCCGGCAGCCACTGGTGGTGAATGCGCCCCGCTTCCACTGCCTCGGCAATGTTCATATCGTGATCAATCACATTGAGAATGACCTGGATCGTGGTATTGATGATGGTGCGCCCACCGGGACTGCCGATCGCCATCAAGGGTTTGCCGTCGCGGGCGACGATGGTGGGTGTCATGCTGGACAACATGCGTTTTTGCGGCGCAACCAGATTCGCTTCCGTGCCGATCTGTCCAAAACGGTTGGTGACTCCGGGTACCGGATTGAAATCACCCATTTCATTGTTGAGCAGATAACCCCCATCCTGCACCACGATACGGGAACCATAGCCCTGTTCGAGGGTATAGGTCAGCGACACCATATTGCCCTGCTGATCGACCACTGAAAAATGAGTGGTATCTTCGCTTTCATAAATACTGGCAAAGTTGACTTCATCGCTGACGGATGCGCGATCCATGTTTATGGATGCCCGCAGACCGGCGGCGTAGTCCTTGTCCAGCAAACGAGCAAGTGGCATCCCTTCATTAAAATCCGGGTCACCCAGATGTTCGGCCCGATCCGCGTAACCGCGCCGCATAGCCTCGGTCAGCACATGCAGATAGGCAGCAGAATTGTGACCCAGCGCGGCAAGATCAAAGCCCTCCAGAATATTCAGCATTTCCACCAGCACCACTCCGCCGGAACTGGGCGGAGGCATGCTGATGATTTCATAACCCCTATAAGTGCCACGCACGGGTTCGCGCTCAACAGCTTCATAAGCTGCCAGGTCTTCCTCAGTGATGATGCCACCATTGGCGCGCATGAAAGCCGCCAGACGCTCAGCATTCTCGCCACGATAAAAGCCATCGTGCCCGTGTTGCTGAATCAACTCCAGCGTATGCGCCAGATCAGGTTGGTGCCAGGTATCTCCCAATTCATATTGGGAACCATCTGCCTTCAGAAACACTTCAGCAGACGAAGGATACTGCTGCCAGGCCGATGTAAAACTGCGGAACCCGGTGAATAACTCATAGGTAATGGGGATTCCGTCCTGCGCCAGCCGGATTGCCGGTGCCACCAGATCAGACCAGGGCAAGCTGCCCAGTTCCTGATGCGCCTGGTAAAGTCCGGCTACAGTGCCCGGCACACCGATGGACAAAAACCCGACATGATTGCTGTTATTGAGGATCTGGCCGTCCAGACCCAGATACATCCCTGGCGTGGCCGCCAACGGCGCTTTTTCGCGGAAATCAAAGGTCGTGGCGTGACCGTCTTCACCGTGATAGACCATAAAACCACCGCCGCCGATATTGCCGGCCGTCGGCCAGGTCACGGCCAGCGCAAATGCAGTAGCTACTGCCGCATCCACTGCATTACCGCCCTGTTTGAGTATTTCCACACCCGCTTCAGAGGCCAGTCGGGAGGCGCTGGTGACAATACCGTTTTGCACCCGCAGCGGTGTTCGCCCGCCCTGGGCATAGAGCGCCAAAGGCAACAACAGGCACAGGCACAGCGTCAGGAATCTGGTTGTA
>JBBDXV010000167.1:0-5935 GCA_040902165.1 Pseudohongiellaceae bacterium | reverse complement strand
CTTAAAGTGTTTCAGTCGCAGACCTTTGAGGAGATTGCCGCCATGCAGGATATATCTGAAAACACCGCAAAGACGCGGTTTTATTCGGCGATGCGAAAATTGAAATCTGTTCTGGAGAATGCCCATGTCCTGTCCTAAGACACAACACCTGTTAACAGAATATTTTTCCGATGATCTGACTGTACTGACCCGGGATGAGATTGATCGTCATCTGGTGAATTGTGAAAACTGTCGAGCTGAGCTGGATATGTTGCTGGCGACGCGTGAACAGCTGTCTGGTTGGCGCGATGAACGAGTGCCGCACTGGGATCGAGGTGTAGGCCTGTTTCGTCGTGAACACAAATTGCCTGTCGAGTCGCGTCGGAGTAACCGGGTATGGCAATGGCTTCCGACAGCTGCCTCATTTGCCATGTTGGCGCTGGTCGCATTGAATGTAACCGTCCACAGTAATTCGACTGGTTTCTCCATTGCGTTCGGCAGCTCGGCAATCCAGCTGGATGAGTTGCAACTGGAACAGCGGCTGGCCACATTTGAATCTGCCTATTTGCAGCAGCAGGAACAGGCATTACAGGCATTTCTGACCAGGATGGATGAACGCCAGGACAGCAATAACCTGCGCTTGCTGCAGGCCGTGCTGGATCAGAGCAACCAGTTGAACGGTGAAAATTTTGAAAGGATGTATACCTATTTTGAACAGCAGAGGGAGCAGGATCTGCAGACTCTTCAATCCGGTTATCAACAGCTGGTAGACAGCGACTACCAGACATTGCAGAACGTCCAGCAACTTGCAAACTTCGTACGCTTCCAAGGTGACATTCGTTAGGAGACTTATCCCATGTTGCGTAAATCATCTCTTGTTGTTTTCAGTCTGGCGATATTGTTGCCGTTGTCGGTTGCGGCACAACAGGTCGATATTGCCAATCTGCGGAAGAGTGTCGATCTTCTGTCCGGTGTATTGGAGGAAGGTCTGCGTATCAACGAATCACCCGGACTGTTTGGTATCAGTTTGGGTCAGGTCAGCGGTGTATATTTGCTGAAGCAGGGCGTAGTTGTGGAAATCAGTTCGCCGCTGGCAAACGGAAGGAACCGGTTGAATCTTGATGCGTTGACTTACAGCATCCAGGATCTTCAGTCACGCGGCAGCAATGTGTTTATGATTCAACGAACTGTACCGGTTCCGCAGGTTATGCCATTTTCAATTGACCCTGCGGTCGGGCGGGATGCCGTGGCTGAGTCCTACCGTGCATTGCTGGAACGTATCAACGACACCGACTATTCCGCCCTGATCAATTCTGCCCTGCGACAGGCGAACCAGTCCTTACGGTCTCTGCAGGATCTGGGTGAAATTGATGAACAGAGACTGCAACAGTTGCGCGACGAGGCAGATCAGTTGCGGTCGGCTCTGCAGGTAAGACAACAGGAATTGCAGACGCTGGTGCAGTCGCTGATCCAACGGGCCGCCGATGCGAATACACAAACCGAAGGCGTAAACGATGAGTTTCAGGGCGCGCTGGAATCCCTGACTGCCAGCATGACCGAACTGAGGGATACGGCCGCAGCCAAGGCTGAAGAGTTGCGAGCCTTGCATGACGCTGCCCGCCAACGTCAGGCAGAAGCCTGGACAGCGGAAGTCGTCGTCTTTGAAAACGAAATGTACACCTTGCTGTGTGACTATGGTGCTTCCTTGCGGGATCTGCCGGAGAGTGAATTTCTTACCGTTGTGCTGACCGGTCTGGGTGCAAGTGATACAGGTGCTGCAGAAAGCCGGCGTCCTGACAAAATTCATGTGCTCAGCAAGACTGACCTGTTGCGATGCCAGTCTGGCGCCATAGATCCGGCAGAATTGATGCAAACTGCGTCGGTCTATTCCTATTGATTTTCAGTCTCTGCGCATCCTGCGGAGCAACTCGAACTGAATCAGTCAGAACGGCGCCCCGGTAATATTCGCATCTGCGGGAACAAACTGTCGCGCATTGTCAATCTGCTGATACAGACGCGTAACCAGCAGCAGTACCCCCGGCACGTCCAGCAGATCGATATGATCAAATACAAGTTTGCGTCTTATGCGTTCGCGGGTGATAAACATGGATCCGTCATTCCGGAAGTTGAGGTAGGAGAATCTCTCATCCTCAATACCCCACTCGCTGGAAATCACTTCTTGACCTATACCGCCATCCAGACGTGGGAAGGGATAGAACCAGCGACCCCCCTGGTATCCGGCTTCGTAAGTTATGATATTGCCATCCGGGTAATACCAGGTAACGTCAAAGGTTCTGAATCTGTTGGTTGCCAGTCTGCCATTCGGCCAGAACAGCGCCTCATCTCCATGCATCCAGTGATATGACATCGGAACGCCATTGGGATAGAAAATAGTCGTGTCTTCACCTGGAGCGAGCATGAAAATCTGACCATTGGGGAAATACCAGGGGTCATAATAGAGATCCTGGGAGATCAAACTGCCATTGGCGTATCTGGAACTTCCTCGCGAGGCCTCTGTCAGAATTACCGACTGACATACCAGACTGTTCATGGCTACCAATTGTGAATTTACTTCCTGAAGCAGAGCCAGGTTGTCATGGTCAGCGGGAAGCATGAGGTTGAGAGCATTCATCTTGGCCATGAATTCGAGCGTAGCACAGGCACTGCTCATATTATCGGAGCCGTCTGCGGCACGGGTTTCGGCCGGGAGTACCGACAAACCCAATATGGCTGACAGGAAAAAGGACCGTAACATAAGCACCTCCGAGACAGTGATCATGGCTTGAATGATCGTTAATCCGAGTCTGGATTCAGCCAGGTTAACCGGAACTTAATGGAACCCGATTGAGATCCATATTTTGCCGTTTTGGAGCTTGGTATCAGGCGAGTTTATCCGCTAGAATGCGCTGCAGTACCGGTCCGCGTCGGCAGAGAAAAACAAGAATTCGCGTAGGCAAAGTAAAAAGCAAGGAGAATAAGGAGAATAAGATGGATTGCCCCAAATGTAATTCCAGCATGAAAGAATTGAAAATTGAGACCCTGCACGGTCAGGTAGTAATTGATCAGTGTGGAAGCTGCAAAGGTTTATGGTTTGACAACGGTGAAGCTGAACAGTTGAAAGGGGACTGGATGGCTGACTTTCTCGACAGTGGCGATCCGGAAATAGGCAAAACCTACAATACCGTCAGGGATATCCAGTGTCCGCGTTGCAGCAAGCCGATGCGCAAGGTCAATGACGCCAAACAAAAGCATCTGCAATACGAAGCCTGTGCTGAACACGGTATGTTTATGGACGCCGGCGAATTTACCGATTTCAAGCATGAGACTTTGCTGGATATCTTCCGGGATGTAATCGCGTCTCTGAAACGCCGCTGATTGGCGGCAGACAACCGGTTGGATCAGGAATGCCATCGTGGATGTGTCCAGATGGCATTTTTTTTGACAGAGTCCGGCAGTTCGGGAACTTTGCCAATGTCAGTCCAAACCGCCTTGCTGCTGTGAAAATCAGATCCGGTTGAAGCATACAATCCAGTCTCTTCCCCAAGCCTGCCGAGCTTTTCCAGCATGGGCTTGTCCAGATTGCCGCAAGCGACCTCCATGCCTTCACCGCCCAGTTGCTGAAACCGTGACAGAAGCCGGCGCAATCCGGAAGTGCTTGTCGCGTAACGGTGTGGGTGCGCAAGAACCGGAATTCCGCCCGCCGCCTTGATGACTTCGATCGCCTGTGCCATTGCACACCAATCGGCTGCCACATAACATTTGCCTTGCCGACCCAGATACCGCTGGAATGCACCTCGATGGTCGCGACACAGGCCCTTAAGTACCAGAAAGTCCGCCACCTGGGTTCGACCGGGTGCGCGGGTTGGAAGTTTCTCCATATGTTCCTGCAAACCTGTGATTCCCTGTCGGGTCAGCAGCGCGTCGAAACTGCTGATACGGGATTTGCGTTTGCGCTGCTGTAAGGCCAGCAAGGCAGCAAGTGATTCATTGCGCAGATCAATTCCCAGCCCAATGACATGGATTTCCTGCCTCTCAAGCTGACTTGAAATCTCAACACCGGTAATCAGCTCAATCGCGCCAGTGGCAGTATGGCCGGCGAGTTCCTGACAGGCGTCGATACAGTCATGGTCGGTAATTGCCAGATGAGACAGGCCGTTATTGATCGCACGCTGCAGCAGAAATTCCGGAGTATGCGCCCCGTCAGAATAATAACTGTGGCAATGCAGGTCGTAACGCATGAAATGGCTCACCGAGCGCCGAATACTTGACTAAATTACACAGGTATTTGATAATCAGCGCCCTGTTCAATCCTAAAGGTCGCTTGTCATGCGATTAACTACCAAAGGACGCTACGCAGTAACCGCCATGCTGGATCTGGCTCTGCACAAGTCGCAAGGTCCCGTCAGTCTATCTGATATTTCCGGCAGACAAACCATATCCCTGTCCTACCTTGAACAACTGTTTGCCAAATTGCGCCGCAACCAGCTGGTCAAGAGCGTGCGGGGCCCGGGCGGCGGCTATGAATTGAACCACGGCGCGGAAAACATCTACATCGCCCAGATCATAGATGCTGTCAATGAATCAGTAGATACTACCCGTTGCAAGGGAGCGGGCGATTGCCAGGGTGGAGAAACCTGTCTTACCCACTATCTTTGGGAAGACCTGAGCCAGCAGATTCATGATTTTCTGGAAAGAATCAGCCTTGCCGATCTGGTGGCAAAAAACGAAATCAGGCAGATAGCTGCCAATCAGGATCGCAAGAAAGAAGTGATCACGGCGGACAGTGGGCGTGATGCCAGGCTGTCAGTCACCAGGTTATAACGGAACCGCAGTATGAATAAAATCGCTCGCATGCCGATTTATCTCGATTACTCTGCCACTACGCCGGTAGATCCACGGGTGGCCGCCAAAATGGCTGAGTGTCTGACCCTGGAAAGTAATTTTGGCAATCCGGCGTCACGTTCGCACATTTTTGGCTGGAAGGCGGAAGAAGCTGTGGAAACAGCTCGACGCCAAGTCGCCGATCTTCTGCATTGTGATCCGCGCGAGATTGTATGGACCTCAGGCGCGACGGAAGCGGATAACCTGGCGATCAAGGGTGCCGCGCATTTCTACAGCAAGAAAGGCAAACACATTATTACCTCCAAAATCGAACACAAGGCGGTACTGGACAGTTGCCGACAATTGGAGCGGGAAGGTTTTGAAGTGACCTATCTTGATCCGAGCGCCAAGGGCATTATCACTCCGGAATCTGTAGCGGCTGCGATACGTCCCGATACCATTCTGGTTTCCGTCATGCATGTGAACAATGAAATCGGTGTAATCAATGACCTTGAGGGCATCGGCAAAATCACCAGGAGCAAGGGTGTCATTTTTCACGTGGATGCAGCCCAGAGTGTGGGCAAACTCGACATCGACCTTGAAAATCTGCCGGTCGACCTGATGTCACTTACCGCGCACAAGGTATATGGTCCCAAGGGAATTGGTGCACTCTATGTGCGGCGCAAGCCACGGATTCGAATTGAACCACAAATGCACGGTGGTGGTCATGAGCGGGGAATGCGCTCAGGAACCTTGCCGACCCACCAGATAGTGGGAATGGGCGAGGCGTTCCGCATTGCGGGGGCGGAAATGCACGAAGAAAATGCGCGGATTCTGAAGTTGCGCAACAAGCTGCTCAATGGACTGAAAGACATGGAAGAAGTGTACGTCAATGGCGATCTGGAACATCGGGTAGCCGGGAATCTCAATATCAGTTTCAACTTTGTTGAGGGTGAGTCGCTGATGATGGCCCTGCGGGATCTGGCAGTGTCATCCGGTTCTGCCTGTACCTCGGCAAGCCTTGAGCCTTCTTATGTATTGCGGGCGCTGGGACTGAATGATGAGCTGGCGCACAGCTCCCTGCGTATCACGATAGGCAGATTCACTAGCGAAGAAGATATTGATTATACGATTG
>JBBDXV010000166.1:4842-6050 GCA_040902165.1 Pseudohongiellaceae bacterium | reverse complement strand
CGTAATCAAGCCGGCGCAGAGTATTTTCTTCCACCTGTCCCAGCATCTGCTCCAGTCGTGCGGCATATTCCGCCAGCACGGATTCCTGCTTCTGATTCTCGCGCGCGGCATAGACCGCATAGCCGGCAGACAGCACCAGTATTCCTGCTCCAATTCCATATACCAGTCTTTGCATCGCAGTAACTCCCAATACAGCTATTCCGGATTTTCAGATTGTTTTTTATTGCCTTGACTGCTTTGACGCGCGGGATCGGATAAAGGTTTTTCCTGTTCCATGGTTTTTACCAGCATCATCGCGCCGACGAATATTGAAGCAATCGCGGTAATGCCGAAAACCAGTGCCAGCCGGAACATCATGACGATATAGAAGCCGGTGTAACGCTCAACCAGCCAGGCAGCCAGATTGACCGCCGCCAGGGCGATAAACAGGGTGAGCCACACGGTTTTTTTCATGGGCGTACTCAGTGTTATTCAGGCCGGGAGAGTAGCAACATTCCCTCCAGCACACCATCCTGACGGCGAAAAAACACGAGCATATCGTCGCGCTCATCCTCATTGAGGGCGAGCGGCACAATATCGCCGTTGCTGACAACCTGATCCAGCGCAATGCGATAGTCGGCAACCCGGCCTCGAACACGCTCCAGTTCCAGATTGCTGTTGATCGAGACATTGCCGATGATCTCGCCAACATCTATTTCATAATTATCCCGGCTACGGCTGTAGTTGAGACCGCTGAGGAATTGTTCATCTCCATTGGCCGGTTCAATCATATTCAGAAAAACCTCGATGCTGTTGTCCATCATCACCAGCAAATCCCGGCTGACAGGATTGTTGTCAATATTGGCGATGCGGGCAGGGATTAGCGGAGCAGTCTCACTTTCCCTTGCGTCACTGGCAATTTGCATGACCGAGGTCACCAGGCGGATCGCGGAGGGAAACCTGAGTGTCACGGTCAGTTTGCGTGTAGGCCTTCTGGCAAAACTGCTGCCTTCGTTCGGATAGATGAAAGCCTCAACGCCGATATTCCCGGAAATCGCCAGCCACAGGAACAGATCGCCGACGGATACCGGTTCAACCCGCCACAACCACAAATCCTTGCGTCCGTCTTCATCTTCATCAAACAGGAATGTGCCGAGCACATTGCCACCGGAGCGCAATACCTGTTCCGGCTGACTCAGGTCCATGCCATCAACAGCACCGAGAAACAA
>JBBDXV010000166.1:2271-4742 GCA_040902165.1 Pseudohongiellaceae bacterium | reverse complement strand
GCTGTCACCATTAAGATCCCTTAACTCCATCAGCGGAATAATCACCGCCTGGCCGGTCTCGCGTTCCAGTTGTTCCGGATCAATCACCGTGCGTAGCACTACTTCAGACAGCACGATCACCGGTGGCTGATAGCTCAGATCCGGATTGCGAATAGACAGACTCAGGCTTCCGGCAGAAGGGATTACCAGATCATCAATGCCATCGCCATTGACGTCGTGGGAAAAATGCAGACGATTGATGCCCTTGGTTAGAAATCCCTGCAATCCCTGCAGCAAGATTTCCGGATCAGAAATCGTGCCGTTGCGGATATGCCAGACCTGAACCGTATGTCCGTCGATCAGGGCGATGACGGACAGTCCGCCGGACTGGTAACCGCCGCTGATATCCCAGCCGGTAGCGTCATTGTCGAACACGATGGTGTGGCGGTCATCGTTGAAATCAAACCCGTTGCGGTCCTGAAAATAAACCGTTATCCGGTTTTCCCGGACCGCCAGCAGATCCCCAAGGCCGTTATTGTCCGCGTCCGCCACCAGCAATTGAGTCACATCGCCAGTCAGGGCGAAGGGCTGGGATCGGTATAGCTGCAGAAGATCCTGCGCAGAAGCGGTAACCGCCACTGTGCATAACAGGCATAAAATGATAGACAGGCGTTTCATGGTCTGGCTACCAGCACGGTCAGTGAAGAACTGTGGCGCAGAACCAGGTCTGGCAATCCGTCCTGATTAAGATCCTGAACCCAGAAAATCAGCACGCTGCGATTCGGTACATACTGCCAGAATGGCTGATCCGCAATTCGTAATCGTTCGTCGATTTTCTTTGCTGCCAGGGCGCCGGCATCAGAAATGTACAGCGCATCCTTGCGACCATCAGCATCGAGATCAAAATCCAGAGACATCTGTTCCGCCAGTGCGCGAACATTGGCGGCGGAAAAACTTTCTTCCAGGCTGGAATCCGGTCGCCGGTTGAACAATAGTCCGGCTGTCACCCGGTCACGACCAAACAGCAACTGGGTGCGCAGGATGCTGGTATTGCGTATGGCCTCAAGCACCGGGATGGTGTAGTAGCTCACATGCAGTTCCGGGATCCCGTCACCGGTTACATCGTTGAACCGGACCCTGACGTCGTAACCGGAGAAGCGCAGTACCTGATCCGGGCTGGAAAAATCAAAACTGCCGGCCCGATTCCGGAAAAGGGAAGCATCCCACTGGTTTCCGTCTCCGTTAAGCCTGACGATGTCCATCAATTGATCACCATCCAGATCTGCCAGTCGAATATCGCCCCTGGTATCAATCGAACCCTGCCAGTCCGGTTGTGCCGGGAAACTGCCGTCGGAACCTTGCATCAGCAGATTCAGCTGACCGCGGATATCCAGGCCGACATTGAGAAAAACAATATCATTGCGGCCGTCGCCATTGAAATCCGCCAGCTGTGCCGAGGGCATCCAGTTTTCGGCATTCATCAAGTTGCTGCGATTCGGGTCTTCGTCGCCCCAGTCTTCGGTGTTCATCAAGCTGCGACGATCCGGGTTTTCGTCACGCCATACTTCGACCAGATCGGCAAACGGCGAAGGCCTCTGTGCGCTGACCGAGAATCGGATGCCGTCTTCAGGGTTGATCGACATGCTGGTACTGAATCCACCTCCACCGACAGGTTGCAGGCCGGGATCAAGCTGCAGATTAATCGTGGAAAATTCCTGCGCCAGGATAAAAGTCCCGTCGGTCTGTCCGCGCAGATATCCGTAATGCTTTTGCCCCGGCAGCAGCAGGTCGGTCAGTCCATCACCATCTATATCCTTGAGATTGCGGATGAACTGCACACGATCCGGGTCCGGCACATCGGCGATCAGTTTCCACTGCCCCGCCGCAGCAAGATTGCCGGCATAAGCTTCCACAAGGGATGAAAGGCTGAACAGTTCACTGTTGGTGAAAAGCACAAGTTCCTTGCCCGGATCATCGCGCAGATCGGCGAAGCCGACGGCGATGATTTCAGTCTTGATGTCTATTCGCCGCGGAACCGTGGCAAAGCGACCGTCAGCCTGCTGGTCATAGACCAATAGTTCCCGGCCCAGATCCGGTTGCCAGCTCGCCTCTACAAGATCCAGCAGCCCATCGCCATTCAGATCTTCAAATACCAGCGGACGATCCAGCTCCTCCTGCGGCAATTCGGTGGCGACGAAATTCAATTGCGCACTGACAGTATTTGCCGCTGACAGGAAACAGACCGATGTCAGCCAGACTATCGAACCCATGGACAGTAAGGGTAAAAACTTCAGGACGGCAATTCGGGTTGGCAAGCAGTACATGGCTCAGTCTTCCAACAATTCTCCATAGGCGGTACTGAAATTGAACAGACCCAGCAGGCTGTGCTGTTTCTCGCCTCCCGATCGCGTGTAGCGGTAAGCGGAGAACAGCCAAAGGTCGAGCAGGGAAAAACTGCTGCGGTCCGGATTCAACGAGGACTCATAACGCAG
>JBBDXV010000166.1:0-2171 GCA_040902165.1 Pseudohongiellaceae bacterium | reverse complement strand
CTGACCGCGTACAGCCACCAGTTCAGTGCGATAGCCGGCGCGGCTGGCGACCGGATCGACGCGATACAGCTCAACCATTGGCATGGCTGCATTACCTGTTGCGCGGCCGCTCAGGACGACTTCGAGTACCGTAGTATTGCGGCGCAACTGAAAATTGAACTGGTCTCCAGCTTGCCCGCGCCGGGCAACAGCATAGAGTGCATCGGCAGTATCAGTAGCGATGCCATCTACCGACAGAATGACGTCACCGGCTCTCAGTCCGGCAGCAGCGGCAGGGCTGTCCGCAGCGACTGCACGCACACGAATGCCGGGTAGCACGACGATATTGCTGAGTGAATCACTTTCGTTGACACCGACCGTGAGACCAAAATCCACGCCGGTGGTTTCCGAGCCGACCGGATCGGAAAGTTCAATCTGTTCTGCCGACAAAGTAATGGATGGAGCCAGCTGTCTGGGTTCAAAGCTTACACAGCCGCCAAGCAGTAAAAGCAAAAGACATATACAGGGGAAGCCGCGCATAGTGGTCATCAGATTTTTTTCCTGTTGGCAAAAAATATCGCCAGTGCTGCGAGTATTATCATCTGTGGCAGGGGTACCCAGTAATTCAACAACAGGGCTTTCTCATCAAGCAACACATCCGAGTAACCGCGCACAATACGACTGACTTCACCAAGATAGGACTGATCCAGCAGGGAAGGTTGGAAAGTCGCATAGAGATAGTTCGCAGCATCTCCCAATAAAGATTTGAACACATCCACCGCCAGGGTCACGCCGAGGGCGACGGAAAGTGCCTGGGCTGCGCTCTGTGCCAGGACCGATACCAATAATCCGAAAGCAATGACCGCTGGCAGAGGTATTACTGCCAGTTGCAGTCCCAGCACGATTTCCCGATGAATTTCCACCATGCTGATCAGTTCATAACCATCTTCCACTACCGGGCCATATTCCCACAGCATTCCGGCCACCAGCCAGCCGCTGACAAGCAGCAACAGCAATGACAGCAGCGCCATAAGAAGCAGATGCACGAGTTTGGCCAGGGTCAGCTCAGTGCGACTGCAACGCCGGATCAACAGATGCCGGATCAGCCCGGTGTCTCTGTCATAGGCAAATGAATAGGCAGCCTGGCCTGCCAGAGTCAGACCCAGCAGAGTAATGCCGGTGTTGAATCCGTCGACAAGATAACCATAGCTGCTGGTCAGACCGGGGTCGCCTCCGAATCCACTATTGCCAATCAGCGCATCGCGCGCCATGGCACCGGTTTCTGCCAGTTTGACCAACAGCAGACGCACCAGTACGACCAGCATGGGCAGCAACACCAGAATGCGTGTCGTGTTGCTGCGCAGGGCAACAAACCACTCTGCTTTCAATGCGGTAATAAATCCGTCCATGCTTCAGCTACCGTTATCTGATTCACTGGTCACTGTGTGAAACAGTGAGGCCAGCGAAGCCCGGCCCGGCATCAGTTCAAAGACGGCGATGCCTGCTTCAACCAGCAGGCGATTGACCGTGGCAGAGTCCCTGTCAGTCAGGATTCCTTCGATCAGGCCGCCGGATTGTTCGGTGAACTCACCGAGGGCCGCAGCCGCCAGTATCTGAATTGCAAAAGCCGGCTGATCACAGCGTATCGCAAGTTTGACTTTTTGCTGCCGGAAAAGATCTTCCGCTGCGCCACTGACAGGAATGGTGCCGCGATGCAGAATCGCCATGTGGGTACAGATCTGTTCCAGATACGGAAGCTGGTGACTGGACAAAAGGAAGGCAGTACCCTCTTCCCGGTTGAGCATTCTGATCAAATCCAGTACATGCTCAACACCCTCTGCATCCAGGCCATTAAACGGTTCGTCCAGCACGATCATTTCCGGGTTTCCCAACAGGGCCTGGGCAATGGATGCCCGGCGCCGATTGCCCAGTGACAGATGGCGTATCCTGAAGCCACTGTAGCGTTCGATATCCAGCAATTTTTCCACTTCGGTGCTGGCCCTCACCGGAGCGGCACATAACAGGCGGGCGTGTTCGAGGTTTTGCCTGACGGTCAGATTGGGGTGCAGACTCGGTGTATCAAAAATCCCGACAACCCGGCCTCTGGATTTGTGCAATTCAACCGGATTAAAACCCAATACGCGGATATGCCCCGTATCGAAGCCTTGCATACCCAATACGCATTCCAGGGT
>JBBDXV010000165.1:0-6112 GCA_040902165.1 Pseudohongiellaceae bacterium | reverse complement strand
CGGTTCTGAATGGCAGAGCCGGTATTAACAATCCAGGAGCTAAGCAAATGAAACTAGTCACGGCGATTATCAAGCCATTCAAATTGGATGACGTCAGGGAGGCGTTATCCGAAATCGGAGTTCAGGGCATTACGGTAACGGAAGTCAAAGGATTCGGTCGTCAGAAAGGCCACACCGAGCTGTACCGCGGGGCGGAATACGTAGTGGACTTTCTGCCCAAGGTAAAACTGGAAGTCGCCATCGGTGATTCCCTGCTGGACCGGACCCTGGAAGCCATCAGCAAGGCCGCCAACACCGGCAAGATCGGCGACGGCAAGATCTTTGTCACTGACCTTTTGCAGATCATGCGCATTCGTACCGGCGAAACCGGCGAGGAAGCCGTATAGGAAAGAAGCCGTATAGAAAGCGGCTGTTTAGCCAGCCAGCGGACCAGGACGACCAGCAGAGTCGCAAAACCGGAATTACTACTAACGATAGTTGAGGAATAAAGATGAAAACGTTGATTTCAAAAAGAGGATGGCTAGCAATATTTACGGCATGCCTGATGTTGCTGCCGGGCGTCGCCAGTGCGCAGGAAATTGATACCGGCGATACCGCCTGGATGATCACTGCCACGGTACTGGTGCTGATGATGACGATACCGGGACTTTCGCTTTTCTATGCCGGCATGGTGCGCAGCAAAAACGTGCTGTCCGTGCTGATGCAGTGTTTTGCCATTACCGGACTGATAACAGTGATCTGGGTGGTTTACGGTTACAGCCTGGCGTTTGACACAACGGGTATGGAAGCAGGGGTGGTTAATCTGAATTCCTTTGTCGGCGGTCTCGGCAACCTGTTTATGACCGGCATCGACATTGATTCCATGATTGGCACTATTCCCGAGTCGGTATTTGCCACTTTCCAGATGACCTTCGCGATTATTACCCCGGCGCTGATCGTCGGTGCCTTTGCCGAGCGCATGAAGTTTTCCTCGATGCTGGTTTTCATGACCCTGTGGGTAACGATTTGCTATGCCCCGATGGTGCACATGGTCTGGTCGGGCGACGGTGGTCTGATGTGGGACTGGGGTGTGCTGGATTTTGCCGGCGGCACAGTCGTACATATCAACGCCGGTATTGCCGGTCTGGTGGCCTGCCTCATGCTCGGCAAACGCAAAGGTTATCCGACCACGGCGATGCCTCCCCATAACCTGACTTATACGATCATCGGCGCCGCGTTACTGTGGGTCGGCTGGTTTGGTTTCAATGCCGGATCTGCAGTTGCCTCCGGTGCAACTGCCGGTATGGCCATGCTGGTGACCCAGATCGCCACCGCGACTGCCGCGATGACCTGGATGTTCGTTGAATGGATCAAGCACGGCAAACCCAGTGTACTGGGTATTGCTTCCGGCGCGGTTGCCGGTCTGGTTGCGATTACCCCGGCTTCCGGTACGGCCGGTCCTGAGGGTGCGTTATTGATCGGCCTGGCTGCTGGCGTGGGATGCTTCTTTGCTGCCACCACCCTGAAACGCGCCGTGGGCTACGATGACTCGCTCGACGTTTTCGGTGTTCATGCTGTCGGCGGCATCATCGGGGCCATTCTGACCGGGCTTTGCGCTGCCGCTTCCTTCGGCGGATCAATGGAGGGATTGAATATCGGTAGCCAGTTGTGGATCCAGATCCAGGGCGTGGTTTTCACCATCCTTTATACCGGTGTGCTCACCGCCGTCATTCTCAAAGTAGTTGATGTGGTCATGGGCCTGCGCGTCACCGAGGAAGAGGAACAGGTGGGTCTGGACCTGTCCTCTCACGACGAGCGCGGTTACGTTCTGTAAGGTTTGCAAGCTCCAATTCAGTAATGTGGTTTCACCAGAGCGCCCTTTTCCAAGGGCGCTTTTTTTGCGTTTGACGTCGCAATTAATAGCCAATGAAATCAGGTCATGTCAAAACTGCTTTGCTCAGCGATACAGCGTTGGAAATACCTCGTTTGACGAGTAGAATCCGATATCGTCGGACTGTGATCCGATTCACGGGTGCGAGATGTCTTTGGCGGTACTCTTGCCCGTCATGGCCAGCCAAAACCCCGAAAATTCCTCCCACGTGCCAACGCAGTTGATCACACTGCCCTGCAGCGATCTGTTGCTCGGCATGTATGTCTGCGAGCTGGACCGGCCCTGGACTGAAACACCTTTTCCGGTAAAGGGATTTCATATTCGCCGGATCGAGGACCTGGAAACCCTGCGCCTGTTCTGCAAGCAGGTGGTGATCGATACTACCCGGGGAGTCAGCCCACGCCGACAGCGTGCGGCGAATCTGACGATTCTCAGCAGTGCCCGCAAAAGATCACCACCGGTCGCAGAGATTGCAGTAAGCCACGACGTTTACAAAATCACGGGGGCGGTGAAGCAGGAAATCGACACGGTGGAGCGCCTGTATCAGGAGCTCAGCACGCTTTACGACAAAGTGATCATCAGTGCGCGGAATGACAAACCCCTGCGGCTCGCGAGTCTGACCAGGGTAAGCGGGGGAATCCGTAACAGCATCATCCGCTGTCCGGATGCCTTTATCTGGTTTCTCAATACCAATAGTCACGATAGTTGTCTGCTCAATCACAGTCTGCGCGCCGCGGTCTGGTCTCTGCTTCTGACTCGCCATATCGGTTACTCCACCGCAGATATGGACGTGGTATTCCTCGGAACCTTGCTGGCCGATATTGGCATGGCAAAGTTGCCGGAGTCGCTGGTGCGTAAAACCGGTGGTTTCGGTCGCCGGGAATATCTGGCCTACCGGAAACACGTAAGAATGGGCGAAGACCTGCTGCGCATTGAAGGTGAGGTGGACAATAACGTGACCAGCATTGTGCGAGCGCATCATGAGCGCCATGACGGGCTGGGCTTTCCCCGCGGACAACGCGGCGACCAGATTCCGGTCATGGCCCGTATCGCCAACCTTGCCTATTGTTATGATCGTCTGCTCAAACACGGCGCCAGGGGCGTGACGGTTGCCCCGGCCAATGCAGTAAGGCGGCTCTACAAACAACGCAAACTGAAATTTACCGAACAACTGGTATTCGAGTTCATCCAGGTGCTGGGCCTGTATCCGGCCGGTTCGATCGTCGAACTGACCAGCCGCGAAATTGCGATTGTGGTGGAGCAGAACCCGGGTGAAAAACTACAACCAAAAATTGCGCTGGTCACCGATGACAACAAGTCGCTGCTCAAAAAACCCAGGCTGGTCAATCCGGTCGATAACAAGTCGGCGGCCGACAACTGGACAGTGATCAGGGCGCTGGAACTGGGCAGTTACGCTATTCAACCGGAAAATTTGCGTGAGGAAATTTTCGGTAAACGTATCGGCATTGGCAAATTCGGCGTGCGCGTCTAAAAGTCTCCATAGCAGAATTGCAGCAGACTCAACACCACCAGCGGTGCTGTTTCCGTGCGCAGCACACGCGGGCCAATTTTAAGTTTCCGGTAACCATGGGTGACCGCCAGTTGCAGCTCGCTGTCAGTGAGGCCGCCTTCCGGGCCAGTCAATACACTCACGGCGTTCTTGATCTCCAGCATATCTATTGCCGTGTCGCCTTCCGGGTCCAGCACGATGCCTGCCGGATTCGATACCAACCAGTCCGCCAGCGGCATGGGCGAATTAATTACCGGTACCAGGGTACGGCCACACTGTTCGCAGGCGTTGATCGCTATTTTCCGCCAGTGCTGCAGGCGATTGCCGAGACGATCGCCGGACAATTTCACCTCACAGCGTGCGGAAAAGATCGGAGTAATTTCACTGACACCCAATTCCGTGGACTTTTGAATCGCATAGTCCATACGCTCGCCGCGCGACAAGCCCATGCCAAGGTGAATTTTCAGTGTGGGATTGGCGCTACAGACAATTGATTCACCCAGCGCCAGTTTCAGTTCCTGCCTGCCGGTACTTTCCACGGTCGCGGCAAACTCGCCATCACCGGAGTTGAACACCGTGCAGTGCATTCCCGGTTTAAGTCGCAGGACATTGACGAGGTAATGGGCCGGCTCACCGGCTACCGCAACGACTGTGTCTGCCTGCAGCGCCTGATCAACATGAAGACGAGCAATACGCATGTCAGCGGGCGACGGGCAAATTCAGATTCTGCCAGATTTCCCGCGCCGGAGAAGACTGGTTCATACAATAGAAATGCAGACCGGGCGCACCCTCCTGCAACAGGGTTTCACACAGACTGCTTACGACATCGATACCGAAGGCACGAATGCTGTCCGAATCATCGCCATAGCCTTCGAGACAACGTCGTATCCAGCGAGGAATCTCGGCACCGCAATTGGCACTGAAGCGGGCCAGTTTGACGTAATTGGTAATCGGCATGATACCGGGCACGATCGGTATGTTGATGCCCAGTCCCAGGCATCGGTCGCGGAAATGGAAATAGGCATCGGGGCTGTAAAAATACTGGGTAATTGCCGAATCGGCGCCGGCATTCACCTTGAGCCTGAAGAATGCCAGGTCTGCCTCATAACTTTCCGCCTGTGGGTGTACTTCCGGATAACAGGCCACATCGATATGAAATTGATTGCCGAATTTTTCCCGTACGAAGGCTACCAGCTCGGCAGCGTAGCGGTACTGGCCGCCGCTCCCCATGCCGGAGGGAATGTCCCCGCGCAATACTACCAGCCGGTCGATTCCCGCATCACGATAGGAATTCAACAGGACAAGCAGTTCCGCTTCCGATGAAGAACCAAAAGACAGATGCGGTACCACGGATGAGCCCTGATCCTTCAGCCGCAATACGATGCGCCTGGTTCCCTCGCGCGTGGATCCGCCGGCACCATAGGTGACCGAAAAAAAGTCGGGACCCAGCGATGCCAGTTCCTTATGGGTTTTCAATAGCGACTGCTCCCCTTCCGGCGTGCGGGGAGGGAAGAATTCGAAACTGAAGCAGCCCTGTCTGTTTTTGCCTGGACTCATGGGTTCGGTAGTTTCTCCGTAGCGATCTATCGTAATCTTTGACGATCAATACTTGTAGCTGTCAGGTTTGAACGGACCACTTGCGTAGACATTGATATACGCGGCCTGGCTGTCGGTAAGCCGGGTCAATACACCGCCGAATCCGCCCACCATCAGTGCCGCCACTTCCTCGTCAAGAGATTTTGGCAAAACTTCCACTGAAAGATTTTCGCTCTTGAAGTCTTCCGACAGCGAGGCGAACTTGCGTTCGTAAAGATAAATCTGTGCCAGCACCTGGTTGGCAAAAGAGCCATCCATCACCCTTGACGGATGACCGGTGGCATTTCCCAGATTGATCAGCCGACCCTCCGATAAAAGAATCAGATAATCATTGCTGTCATTCTGCGGATCTTTTCTGTACACCTTGTGAACCTGCGGTTTGATGGTTTCCCAATGCCAGTTGTCGCGCATGTAGCGGGTATCAATTTCATTGTCGAAGTGGCCGATGTTGCAGATCACCGCACCGGACTTTACCGATTGCAGCATGTTCTTGTCGCAGACATCGATATTCCCGGTGGCAGTGACGATCAGGTCGAGTTTCGACAACAGAGACCTGTTGACACAGTTCAGGCTGCCATCATTGATGCCATTGACATAGGGCGAAACCACTTCATAACCGTCCATACAGGCCTGCATCGCGCAGATCGGATCGATCTCGGCGATCTTCACGATCATCCCTTCCTGTCGCAGGCTCTGGGCTGAACCCTTGCCCACGTCGCCATAGCCGATCACCAGCGCATGACGACCGGAGAGCAGCATGTCAGTGCCGCGCTTGATACCGTCGTTGAGACTGTGACGACAACCATACTTGTTGTCATTTTTCGACTTGGTTACCGAGTCATTGACATTGATAGCGGGTACCTTGAGGCTGCCATCTGCCAGCATCTCCATCAGGCGATGAACGCCGGTGGTGGTTTCCTCGGTAATACCGTGGATGTTTTTCAGCATTGCCGGATATTTGTCGTGCACCATCGCAGTCAGATCACCGCCGTCATCCAGAATCATATTGGCGTCCCAGGGTTTGCCATCCTTGAGAATGGTTTGTTCAATACACCAGTCACCTTCTTCGACGGTCTGACCTTTCCACGCGTACACCGCAATACCTGCGGCAGCAATACAGGCAGCAGCATGATCCT
>JBBDXV010000164.1:0-6114 GCA_040902165.1 Pseudohongiellaceae bacterium | reverse complement strand
ATCGCCAACAGTTCACACATCAGACAGTACCCGGTTCAGTGCCATGCACCAAAAACACCGGCTGTTCGTCGGTCGGTTTCTCTGCCAGTTCTGTATCGCTCAGACGGGCATAGATTTCAATCAGGGTGCCGTCCGGATCTTTGAGCCACAGCTCATGCAAAGGCGTGCCTTTCCAGGTGGTGCGTGGTGGTTTCTCAATGTGGGCACCAAACGCCACCGCCTTGTGGTAAGCATCGATCACTGATTCCCGGTCGACCACGCTGATGCCCAGATGATAAAGCGTGTCCTGATGCAGGGTTTTCCCATCGGCCACCAGCAACACAAAGTTCAGATGTAGATCCGGGCGGATAAATATGGCATAGCGATGGGTCCATTCCTTGGGCCAGGTGTTCAGCAACCAGGCGTAGAATCGCGTGCTTTGCGGCAGATTGCCGACGCGAATGCTGCCGTGAAATTCCATTGCGCTCGGCGTGGCCGGCAAATCAAGCAACCCGCACAGTATTTCAATACGCATGCGGATCTGGTCGCGTGCAGTGCGGAAGCGAATCAGAATTTCCTCCGCCGTCATGTCCGCGCGGTCAGGTACCGGATCAGCAATGGGCCAGTGCAACCGTTTAACCTTGCCGGGCAGTATCGGGCAGACCTCTTCGGCGCACAGCGTGACCACCAGGTCCACGGTGGCGGGGTCGATGTCAGCCACAGATTTTGTAGATTGTGAACGGATGTCGATATCCAGTTCCGCCATGACCGCGATAGCGTGCGGATTAACTTGCGTGGGTTGCGAGCCGGCACTGAGGACTGTGGCGCGATTGCCCAGCAACTGCCGCGCCAGGCCCTCGGCCATCTGGCTGCGCGAGGAATTGGCTACACAAAGAAAAAGGATGGTGGTCATACTGGTGAACTCTGTATGTTGTTACACACCGAAAGAATCCATATGCACGTGTTGTGGATCAATGCCCCGGGCACTTAGAAATCGAGCTAATCCGCGCAACATCATCGGTGGGCCAGCGCCATATACGTCACGACCAGGCAACAGGGATTCATCCCGTTGCAGCACATCCACCACGGTGCCGTGTTGCATTGAAATTCTGTCTTCAGCTGCAAGCGCCAGATCACCCTGTTCACAAGCCAGAATAATTCGTAAACCGCCAGCACGCTCTAGCAGCGCAAGCAGTTCATCAACTGCATAAAACTGATCGGCATCATGCATTCCCCACACCAGTGTCATGTCCCGTCCTGCCTGAAACTTCAGCTGCTGCAGGAGCAAGGCATGTACCGGGGCATAGCCAGTCCCACCGGCCACGAACAGTAGCGGCGCAGAGGGATCGGAGCGCATCGTAAAAGTCCCCAGCGGTCCGCGTGCGGAGAGACGGTCTCCGGGTTTCATGGTGTCGAATGCCCACTGACTAAAGCGTCCACCCTCGACCCGGCGGATGTGTAACTCAATGCGACCATCGCCCTCAGGTGTATTGACGATGGAATAGGCGCGGGAAAGTTGATTGGCGGCAGGTTGCCACAGCTCAATGTACTGGCCGGGAACAAATTCACAGAAACACTCGCCGGCTGTTTCCGGAATCAACACCAGTTGCAATACATCGTCCGAGAGCTTGTTGCATGCTTGAACTTGCAGACTGATGATGCGATCCGGGTGCGGAATACTGAGCTGCGCAGCCAGGATCTCACGACGTGCCAACAAGTCGTCTTCCACCGCATGCCGCACTCGGGGAAGGCCTTCGAGTGCCAACACAGATTCAATCGCCGGAAATGTAATGGCGTGCGCTGGACAGGTATTGGCACAGGTGGTGCAACCTACCATGCAATTGAGAGGATCCACCACGACCGGTTTTTTGTGCACAAAGTCGAAGCGATAAACCATCCGACTGCAACCGGTGACGCAGGTGCCGCAGCCGATACAGGCATCTTCGATTATGGATGGATTCCAGTGGATTTCTTCACGCGGCACGCCGTGCCAGGGTTTGCTGAATTTTGGATCCGGCATATTGTTCCTCTTTGTTGAATAATCCGGGTTGTCGGTAGTAGAACCTTGTTTTCACCCGGGTACCATCAATACCGGACGGCCTGCGCTCTCGCAGATTTTGGCAGCAGTACTGCCAATGATTTTACCGGTCAGCCAGTTTTGGCCGTGTTTGCCCACCACCATCAACGAAGCGTTTTCAGCTTCTGCATAGGCAGCAATTTCTGTGGCTGGCAAACCTTGCAGCAGCTTGCCGCTGACCTTGCCGCCAGCAGCCTTGAGACTGGCTACCAGTGCATCAAGCTTTATCTGTCGCTCCAGGCGCAACCGGTCTGCGGCAGTATCGGACTCGACCGGCAGTACATGGATGCATTCGATATGCAGCGCCACCGGCGCCAGTGCCAGTACAATCTGTTCAGCCGCCAGTGAACGTTCGGAAAAGTCGGTCGCGAAAATAATGTGTGCAAGCGTATCGATGCATACAGCATTGCAGCGTGCCTGTGTTGCCTGCTCGGTGGGTTCGATCCATTCCAGCAGCAATGGTTTTGTCGTGGCCCTGATTACCTCTCTGGCGACACTGCCGAGGAACATTTTGCTGAACCGGTTCTGGCCACGCGAACCAATGATGATCAGATCGACTGCGGTTTCCTCAGCGATGGCCAGTATTGCTCTGGCTGGCTCGCCGCTGGCTTGCACCTTTACTTCAACCGACAGACCGGCAATGCCCAGGGGGATGGCACTCTGCTCCAGCCACTCGATATAGTCCTGTTCATGCGCGAGCGCGGCACCCTGGCCATAACCAACCCGGATGATGTGGGTGAGCACCAGGTGGTGGACTCCCCACTTTCGCAAAAATGGCAGGCAGTCCAGAAGTGGTAGTTCGGCAGGAGACAGATCGAGAGCGGCCAGAGCTTTGTCAAACATGATGCTGATCTCCATCGAGACTGATCGTGGATTGGGTATGAATATCCGTAGTGGGTACCGCAGCCGGAAACCAGCCCTGGGTTCTGTTGGCAATCGCGACCAGGGACAGCATGACCGGAACTTCTACCAATACGCCTACCACAGTAACCAGCGCCGCACCGGAGTTGAGGCCGAACAGGCCGATCGCTACGGCCACCGCCAGTTCGAAAAAATTCGAGGTGCCTATCAAGGCACAGGGCGCGGCCACATTGAACGGTACGCGCCACAGAAAGGCAGCGCCATAGGCAATAGCAAAAATGCTGTAGGATTGGATCAATAATGGTACGGCAATCAGCGCAATCAGCAGCGGCTGCTCGAGAATGATCTGTCCCTGAAAGCCGAACAGCAGTATCACGGTGGCCAGCAGTCCCACTACGGAAAACGGTTTAACGCGTGCGTTGAAGTTTGCCACTGCCACTTCCGCATCAAAAGCGGAAACCGCATTGGCGCTGAGTTTCAGCCGGGTAAGAACGCCGGCGATCAAGGGGATCAATACATAGAGAGCGACCGACAAAATCAGCGTGGCCCAGGGCACTTCGATATCGGTCACTCCGAGCAGCAATGCGACGATAGGCGCGAACGCAAAGAGCATGATTACGTCGTTCAGCGCCACCTGCGCCAGTGTGTAGGCAGGATCTCCACGAGTGAGCTGGGACCAGACGAACACCATTGCCGTACACGGCGCGGCGCCCAGCAGGATCAAGCCGGCGATGTATTGGCTGGCGTTGGCGGGATCAATAAAATCAACAAAGAAATAATGGAAGAACAACAGGCCAAGCCCGGCCATGGTGAAGGGTTTGATCAACCAGTTCACCACCAGGGTAATGATCAAACCTCTGGGTCGTTCATGAATGCGTCTAAGGCTGGAAAAGTCCACCGACACCATCATCGGATAGACCATGAACCAGATCAGTAACGCGACGACAAAGTTGACCGATCCGTACTGCCAACCGGCCAGTAAGCTGAACAGACCCGGCAACAGACTGCCCAGGCTGATGCCAGCGGCAATACACAGTGCCACCCAGACAGACAGATAGCGTTCAAAGAAACCTACGGTTAGCGTTTTTCTCATGCCTTGTTGTCCTGAATATGCAATAGGTTTAGCAGGTTATTGACGCCTACCGGTTCCTGCTGCAGCAACGGTACTACCGCATAACGTCTGGCATGCCTGGTAGCTACGGCCGCAATTTCACGGCGTTCATTGGCAGCACGTTGCAGCAGTAATGGCGAGCGGGTTTGGGCTGCGGCGACGCTGTTGTTGATGACCCAGGCCCAGGGCTCTATGCCAGCTCGGCGCAGATCTTCCTGCAGATTGGCCGCTTCCAGCACCGGTGTGGTTTCCGCCAGCGTCACCAATATTACCTTGGTTTGTTTCGGGTTCTGCAGCTGCATCATCGGCGTGGTGTACTTCAGCGCATTGTTCTCCATCTTGCGTGCGACTTCCTTATGGTAAGCACCGGTGGCATCAAGCAGCAGCAGAGTGTGGCCGGTAGGCGCGGTGTCCATCACCACGAATTGTTTGCCGGCCTCGCGAATGATGCGGGAGAAGGCCTGGAATACCGCAATTTCTTCGGTACAGGGCGAACGCAGATCTTCCGCCAGCAGCGCCCGGCCGGCGTCATCGAGTTTCGTGCCTTTGGTTTCCATTGCATGGTCGCGGTAGCGTTGGGTTTCCACTTGCGGGTCGATACGGCTTAGGCGCAGATTGGTCGGTGCTTCGTCAAGTGTGTCGGTCAAATGGGCAGCCGGATCCGAGGTGGTGAGATGAACCGGTAAACCACGCTGGGCCAACTCCACGGCAATCGCCGCCGCCAGGGTCGTCTTGCCGACACCGCCTTTGCCCATCACCATGACCAGACCGTGCCCATCGGCGGCGATGTCATCCACCAATCTCGACAGTGATGGTGCAGTAAGGAGTTCCGGTGATCCAGACGGACTGATCACCGATTTGCGAGTGCTTTCTTGCAACAGCCAGCGCAATGCATCCAGTCCTACCAGATCGAAGGCTTTCAATGCCACCTGATCGCGAGGCAAATCCTTGAGTGACTCCGGTATAGCGGCGATGGCAGCCTGCTCACGCTGATACACCGCTTTGGCCAGTTCATCTTCAGCAGCGGCGTCAGCCGGCAGCACACCGTTGATCACCAGATACTGCTGACCCAATCCGATAGCCAACAATTCCTGATGGGTGCGCGCGGCTTCGCGCAGGGTAGATCCTTGCGCGCGTGCTACTAGAATCAGGCGCGAGCGTTTTGCATCGGCCAGTGCGGCAACCGCCTGTTCGTATTGCGTCCGCTGTTTCTCCAGACCGGCCAGCGGACCCAGGCAGGACGCGTCGCCCTTGCCTTCTTCCAGATAACTGCTCCAGGCACCAGGTAGTTGCAGCAGGCGAATGGTGTGCCCGGTAGGAGCGGTATCAAACAAAATGTGGTCGTAGTCCGCGATCAGCGCTGCATCGGTTAGCAACGCAGTGAACTCGTCGAAAGCGGCAATCTCGGTGGTGCAGGCTCCTGACAATTGTTCTTCGACTCCTCTGAGTTCGGTCTCAGGCAATACGCCGCGCAAGGGTCCGAGAATACGATCACGATATCCCTGTGCTGCCGCCTCCGGGTCGATTTCCAGCGCGAACAAATTCGGTACTGCAGTGATGGCGGTGATCTGATTGCCGATCCTGACACTGAACACCTGACCAACATTTGAAGCAGGATCAGTGCTGACCAGCAGTACCCGCTTGCCACGGTCAGCGAATTGGACAGCCGTGGCGCAGGCCAGTGAGGTTTTACCGACGCCACCTTTACCAGTGAAAAACAGGAAGCGGGGTGCTCGGGAGAGAAACTTCAATTTGCTATATCCTTTTCAAAACGATGCTCAGGATAACCCAGGAAGCATTGCCTTTGTTGTATTTGGTGAGGCTCCCTGACCTCAGGCCGCACAGTTTGCATTGCTGTTTCTGATATCCAATCAATATAGGCCTCTGTAATACATTTGTAATACTTTGCTGCCAGTCTACTGCCTGATTTTTAAACAGGTGAGTTCCAATTAAGCCGTGCTTGCCACAAATCCTCAGGAGAATGTAGACAAATGAATATTAAGACAATTTGTGGATTGGGTATGACTGCCCTTTTCTTGGTCGGTTGTGATAGCGGAGGTGTCTCCCTTGATCCCAGTAACGTGGT
>JBBDXV010000163.1:0-6128 GCA_040902165.1 Pseudohongiellaceae bacterium | reverse complement strand
ACTGCCACCGGCAAGGTGATGTCGGCACTCGCCTGCTCAATGACAAAGCTCCAGCCATTGCCGGTAACGTTCCAGTACAACTCGTCATGGTCAGCAAAAAAACCCAGCTGCCTGTCGGTGGTGTATCTCAGACGGTATTCGTGTTCACCATAGGGAATCAGGACATCTGCATCGCCAATATAGACACGTACGCCATTGGATTGTCTTTCCGTGCGCCAGTTTTCTGCTACGCCGTCCCGGGTTACCTCTTGCACGGCAAAATTTACAACGTAGTTGTTACCCAGGCGATCGCGATAGCGCGTGGGAAAATCCCGGAAGATACCGCGTTGTATATTGACGCCTTCCGCCTGGACGCGAATGGTTTCGGTAACGGTCATGGACCGGTCAGCATGGATGACGATGGCGCTGTCAAAGGACAGAATCCGCTCCTGCCCATTTGCTGTGGAAAGCAGACAACCAAACAACAGCGCCGTCCACAGTGAGAGTCTTGACCAGTGTTTCATGAACTCAATTTCACGTTGGGATTAACACGTTCGTCGTTGGATTGTACTTCAAAGAATTCCGCTGGCTGAAAGGCGAGAGCCCGCGCCAGCAACAAATCGGGAAAAGATTGCTGCCGCGTATTAAACAAACGAACTGCACCGTTGTAAAACCGCCGCGCGTACTGAATATGGTCTTCTATCTCGGTGAGCTCCGTTACCAGCTGGCGATAATTCTGATCTGCTTTCAAATCCGGATACGCTTCCGCGCGTACCACGATGGCATTGATGCCCTGTTGAATTTCATCTTCCACAGCCGCCTTGTCGGGCAAGTGGGTTGCCGTCTCACTACGGCTGCGTAGTTCGGTTACTGCCGTGAGCACCGCCTTTTCGAAATCTCCATAGGCTTTAACGCAGGTTACCAGCTGAGGCACCAGATCGTGGCGACGTTTCAGTTGCACATCGATATCACTCCAGGCCGCCAGCACCTGATTGCGATCGTGGACCAGCCGGTTGTAGATCCACACGCCGGCAGCCAGAAAGAGAGCAATAATTATCAGGATCGTAAGCATGGCGAGAGCATAAGTATTTACTGCGAGATTTCCTACCATTTATTGTCGGACACCGAACTTTAGCAAGGGGTGCTGACGATCCAGCGTCCCCGCCGGCAAGTTATAACTGCGCGACAAACCGCTCGCTGTCATTTAGACAGCGCAGATCCAGCACCAGCATGCCGTCCTGAATGCGGCCAATCACCGGTGTGGGCAATGCGCGAAATTTGTCGATGAGGTGTTGCAACGAAACCGGTTCGTCTTTTTCCTTCGAGTCTATCTTGTTCAGGTCATTCTTGTTCAGGTCTTTCTTGTTCAGATCTTTCTCTTTCCCGCTTCTCTCTTTCGGGCTTTTTCCCTCCAGGCTTTTGCTTGCCAATGGTTTGATAAACAGCCCCTTGCTCGGCAACAAATCCTCAGGCATCGCGCCGCTACCAATCTGGCTCTGGCAATCTCCCAATGTCACTTCTGCGATACCGGCCAGTGCGCGCTGCACCGGCGGCAGCAGAAGTTCACCCAGCGCAGTAATCTCTGTCAGCGAACGCGTCAGATCGCGCAGCACCGGCAAACGTGCCGGCAGTCGCTGCGGGTCCAGATACAGACGCAGTACAGCAGCCAGTGCCGCAATCATGATCTTGTCCAGACGCAGCGCACGCTTGAGCGGATTCTGTTTGATGCGTAGGATCAATTCCTTTTTACCGGCAATGATCCCGGCCTGCGGCCCGCCTAACAGCTTGTCGCCGCTGAAACAAACCAGTTCCGCGCCCTGCTCCAGCACTTCCCTTGCGGTCAGCTCGCGCGGCAGACCAAACTGCCGCATATCCAGCAAGGTGCCGCTGCCGAGATCGGCAACTAATGGCAGCCTGTGCTGTTGCGCAATCCCGGCAAGCACGCTCATCGGCACCGCGCTGGTAAAGCCGTGAATCGCGTAATTGCTGGTATGCACCGCCATCAGCAGCGCCGTATTCGCATTGATCGCGTTGCTGTAATCCTTGTCATGGGTGCGATTGGTGGTACCGACTTCTTTCAGTATCGCACCGGCACTCTGCATCACCTCCGGAATACGGAACGAACCGCCGATCTCCACCAGCTCCCCGCGCGAGAGAATCACTTCGCGGCCCTGGGCCAGCGAATGCAGAATCAATAACACGGCAGCCGCATTGTTGTTCACCACAGTCGCCGCTTCCGCGCCGGTCAGTTCACAGATCAACGCCTCCACATGCACATCGCGATCGCCACGCTGACCCTGCTGCAGATCGTATTCCAGGGTCACTGCTTGCGAGGCCGCCGACGTCATTGCATTGATCGCCGACTCCGGCAACAGCGCGCGCCCCAGATTGGTATGAATCACCGTGCCGGTGAGATTGAAAACCGGCTGCAGCGAGCTGGCAAAACGCTGTTGCAATGCCGCGCCGATATTGCCGCACAGTAATGCCAGAAAATCTTCGCTCTCACACTGACGCAGGAGTTTGACCGCTGCCGCGGTGTCGGCTTTGGTATTGATGCTGACAACAGAATGTGTATCGCTGTTTGTGTCTGCGTTGGTGTTGTTATTGTCATTAATAGTCGACAGCGCCAGCCGCCAGTGATTCAGTTCTGCTCTGGCGGCATCGCGCACTGGATTGTGGCCGTACTGTACAAGCAATGCCTGCAGGCCCGGCGATTGCAACAAGGCATCGACAGACGGCAGTTTTTGCAGCAAGGCATTGGCGGATTGTTCCATGGACGGCGGGCTCGAGTTGAAGCAGCGATTAATTTCAGGGCATCAATGTTGCGTCGTACTGTAAGTGCTGGGTTTGAGCTTCGCAACTCTTTACATGGGTAGCGCCGGGGCCGCATAAAGGCTGCCTTGCGCATTAACATCTGATGAGATAGCATCACATCATCTGATGCAGGAGGTTTCCTTATGCGTACGACCCTGGATATAGAAGACTCGGTCCTCAACGTCGTAAAAGAACTGGCACAACGCCAGGGTAAAACGGCGGGCGAGGTACTTTCGACTTTGGCGCGTCAGGCGCTGCTGCAAGGAGCCGGTACCGCACAAGCTGCCGCTGTCACTGAACCGCCTGCAAGCTACGGTTTTCGTCCTCTGGCTGCCGGGGATACCCCGGTGAGCAACGCGCTGGTGGATAAACTGCGTGACGAGCTCGGCGTGTGAAGGCGGCGCTGCTGGATGTCAACGTTCTCATCGCCCTGCTCGACAGTGCGCATGTTCATCACCGTACGGCCTTAAGCTGGCTGGGCAATAATATTGGCAATGGTTGGGCGTCCTGCCCGATCACCCAGAATGGCTGTGTGCGCGTCATGTCGCAGTCGGCGTATCCGAATTCACGTCCTCCGGGTGAGATCGCTGCACGACTGCGCGATGCCACGCTCTCGCCGCGACATCAGTTCTGGGCCGACGATGTCTCCCTGATGGACACGCAAATGTTCGACTGGCAGCAATTATTCAGTGCACGGCAGCTTACTGATGCCTACCTGCTGGCCCTGGCGGTACGTCACTCCGGAGTTTTTGTCACGTTTGATCATGCGCTGCCCTTGCAGGCTGTTGCGGGTGCTTCTGCCAAGCATCTCATGCTGATTTGAAGTGAATACAGGAGTGATCCTGACAATCAATATTTGGTTTTCTATAGGCCCAACAACAAACCCACTGCGCAAGGCAAGGGGCATGAGGGCAGGTACAGTTAGCACTGGACTCAAGGCCAAGTGCTACTGAAGATGGGGGGACGTCGGGGTATATCAAGGAGTGTTTGGTGCGGTTTAGGGTTGAGCTGTATCGCTTCGTGTGTTTCTAACGGGATGTGGTGATTGAATTAGCTGCTACTAAGTAAAAATACCCAGTAGCAGAAATTCCGAGGTCAAAAGTAAGTGAATCCCTAACTTGATCAAACTTGATTTTTTATATTTAGCCACTATAATCAGCCTCCATGTCAAAAGCGATCAATCATGTCGCCCTTAAAGCAGCACTTGCTGAACAGGGTATGACCCAGAAGCAATTGGCAACTACGATAGGTGTAAGCTCCCAGGCCGTAACCAACTGGATGAAGGGAAAAGATTTTCCGCGCCCTCCAAAGCTTCTAAAACTCGCTGCGACCCTCAGGCTCAATTTTGAACAGCTCGTTACGAACCAGGAATCATCGGCTCCAGTTGTCGCCTTTCGTAAAAAGGGCAACGCAAAAACTACAGAGAAACACATTGAGAGAGCCAGGAGTATTGGCTACCACCTCAGACCATTAGTCCCTTTTCTGTCTGAATTGCAGGCACTACGTACACTAATCACTTCTCCTTCAAGAGAATACTCAAAACTAGAGGCAGCTGTTGCACAGACACGGTTACGACTCGGCATTGGTGAAACAGCTATTCTGGAATACAGCCACCTGATCAGTGAATTCAAACAATGCGGAGCAATTCTTGTTCCTGTCATGTGGGGTGCCAAGGGCAGCCATGAAAATGCGCTGCATATCAGACTGCCACAGGAAGATGTCACATTTATTTTCTTGAATTTGGATACCCACCTCGAGGACTTTAAATTCTGGATGGCCCACGAACTGGCGCATGTGTACACGCCAGATCTGGTTGGGACCGTTGAAGGCGAAGAATTTGCCGATGCTTTTGCTGGAGCATTGCTGTTTCCAAAAGCCTGTGCGGAAAACGCTTATCGTGAAGCGATTACTCATGCGCGCATAGAAGAATTAATCGCTGTGTTACATACTTATGCAGATGGGCACTCAATTTCACTTAACACCGTTTATCAGCAGGTTCAGCGCTATGCTCGATCTGAAAACCTGCAGTTATTACCGGTACAAGAAAAATCTATTCACGCAGCCCGCAATAGTAATCAGGGACAATTGATCAGTGAGGCGATATTCGATCCAGCTCCTCCCGACCCACTTCTATTTATAACGTCCTGCGAAAAAGGCTTCCAATCTGATTTTTTCCCCGCGTTGAAGCGCATGTTGCGTGAGACTGAAACCGGCGCGTCTTATATTCAGCATATTCTGAATGCCTCTTTGGGGGATGCGATAGCGATACGCGAGGCTCTGTATCATTGACACTGGTGCTATTGGATACCAATGCGTATTTAAGAATTGCCAAACGCATTCGGCCTTTGTTAGGAGTTCCGTTCGCGCAGAAAGGCTACGTGCTTACGGTTTTAAAACAGGTCGAAGATGAAGTACATCGAAGTCCGAAACTGAAATTTATATTTCCCTGGTTTGATGAAACCGAATTAGCTGAGGAGCGAGTTGCGCAACGAATTCGTCTGAAGCCTGATGAAAAACTTCAGATAGAATCCATGAAGAGCGTGTTGCTTGCTCATGTTGCAGAGCATATCCATGACTATACGAGTAACAGACACTCACCCCCTTCCCCCACCGATACTTACATCCTGGCCTTTGGTCAATTGCGCTCAGCTATCGTCGTGACGGATGATCTGGGTATGCACAGGCTTGCTGCAGATTTTGATATACCTGTCTGGCATGGCTACGAGCTGTTAAAGAAAATGCTTGGTGCGAAACAGATAGACAAGGCAAAAGTGGTGGAAATTTATAGCGCGCTTGAAAACAATGGGGATTTGCAAGACTCCTGGAAAGCAGTCCGGCATACCGTCTTCAGAAAGGTGTTTGGACCGGCTCCCTAGCCAACGATTACCGGCACCAGAAGCATTGTGTCATTACCAAAATATCGATCACTTTTACCGCAGTGGTATAGCGTGCTGCCATAGTGCCATAGGACATATATGGACGCTCCCGCTTTGTCAAAGAGAGGGCATGGAGGGCATAGGACACCCACCTAAACCTCCAGACTAACTTATTGCTTTCCCTGCTCTAATTTGTGGGTGTCCTGTGCTCTTCTTTGTGGGTGTCCTGTGCTCTTCTCTATTTGCTTCTTGGGTGTCCTATTTGCTTATTTGCTTCTATTTGCTTTAGTCAAATTTGGCAACGTTTTTTGAGAAATGTTGATTATGATGTGTTGGATGTAACTAAAGAAAGCCCTGGTTCGTATCCAAGGATAAACCGCTGCGCGGTTTACCTATTATCAAGGGCGTTCAGGAAGCTGGTATGGATCAAGTAACGTTTGCAACCTCATCAGGTATCGT
>JBBDXV010000162.1:4713-6162 GCA_040902165.1 Pseudohongiellaceae bacterium | reverse complement strand
TTCCTTGATGAAATACTCAACCGCCTTGACATCATGGTTGGTGGTAGCTTCAATCAGCTTTACTCTCTCCGCGTCACTCAAATTGAATTGATCCGCCAATTGCTGCAGAAATTTTCTGCTTTTGCTGCCCAGCTGCTGCTTTCCGACGATGTCCGGATTACTGCTGAGTGAGATTAACCACTGTATTTCTACAATAACGCGATATTTGATAAGTGCGTATTCGCTGAAATAATCGGAAAGCGCTGCGCATTTTTCCCGATAGCGTCCGTCAACCGCAGAAATTGCTGTGAGAGGGGAGAGCGGAAATTCAGCCATGTTGATTACCTAACCTTTTGTAATTAGATTTCGACTAATATCTTTCACTGTTTCGCGGATCTTTTTCCGGTACACAAGCAATTGCCATCGGCGTCCGCCTAACTGATACCATAGTACAGCCGACCTGATGCCGGCCAGAAGCAACGCGCGGATCCTGTTCGCGATAAATTCGTCCTTGAGGAATTCTACCTTTCCCTTTACATGTATTCGAAAAGAGAATGTGCTGATCGTTTGCTGGTAAACATTGGCAAGCGACTGATAAAACTGTTGGTCACCTGTCTCTCCGGATTCCTGCCTGGGTATGGTGCCAAGTTTTTGTCTTATATGCTGCTGCATTGCCTCGTTACTCATCAGCCTCGATCTGAGCGCCAGCATGCCAAGGACATATCGAACTATTTCATTGTTGCGTTCCATCTTCTCATTACTGAAGATTTCCTGAACTGACCTCAGCCCGGGTCTGAATTCATATACTGATGGATATACCTCGGCAATATTCGATGGATTCAAAATCAGCAAAGGATTGATACAGGCATTCATCAAGGAAGTATCCGCCTGGCCGGTTTCCGCCAATCGGTCCACCATCATCGCGCATTGGGCTACGGCGGCCAATGCGATATTCTGATAATGCCATCGAGAGTAATTCACGCTGCTGCCGCTTGCCGGAAAAATTTTTCTATGATTGCGCCACCAAGGCACACATCGCCTTCATAGAAGACAATATATTGCCCTGGAGTCACCGCTCGCTGAGGTCTGGAAAAGCTTACAGTCACCGATTGTGGGTCGCAGTGGTTCACCTGACATGCCTGATCGGCTTGCCGATAGCGGATTTTAGCGGCACAAGTCAAGGGTAGCGACGGATGCCGGTGATTGATCCATGACGGTGTCTTTGCAGACAGGTTGGTTGAATACAGGTGTTCGTTCTCGTTTCCCTGTGCCACGATCAGGACATTTCGTTGCATGTCTTTGTCCACAACATACCAGGGTGCTTCCGCATGGTCCTTTGTTCCCCCGACTCCGATTCCCTGTCGTTGACCGAGGGTGTAGTACATCAGGCCAGAGTGCTTACCCAGAGGCAAACCATTTATAGTTTCTATCTGTCCTGGTTGGGCGGGTAAATAGCGTTCCAGAAAATCC
>JBBDXV010000162.1:0-4613 GCA_040902165.1 Pseudohongiellaceae bacterium | reverse complement strand
ACAGGGCTTCTACCTGATAACCCTGCTGCAGCAATAGCCAGGCGGCCACAGACGAATCCACGCCTCCGGACATACCGACAATAACTCGCGAATTTTTCTTTAATTCAGATGTTTGCATTAACTATATTGTGTGATTCGTCGATTAATTGTTACAGCCTGAGAATTGTCAGCGGGTAACGAATCCCGAGGAGATAATCCTCAATTCCCTGCCACACTGCCGGACTACGCAACTGCGGACCGAGTGCCCGGACTTGATCCGGCGCAAGCCAAACGGCACGTAGAATCTCCTGATCAAGCTGGCGGTCTTCATGGAGACGAACCGGTTCGGCGATAAAACAGTGACGGACGTAAGTAATTCCGTTTACCGGGGACACATAATGGTATAAACCGAGAAAATCGGTTACCCGGACTTCCCAGGCGGTCTCCTCAAGCGTTTCACGTTCAGCAGCCTGTATCAGAGACTCATCGGCCTCAAGGTGTCCTGCCGGCTGATTATAAACGATGAGATCGTCGGCTTTTTCCTCAACCAGCAGAAACCGTCCCTGATTCTCCACGACAGTAGCGACAGTAATATGCGGAAACCACACCATTCACGACCTCTAAGGCTCAAAATGCGCAATCCTACCTTATTCTGGACCTGGATACTTTTCTCTTGTTGCCTTGATCTGGACTGACATCGCCCTTCAGGTAGGGCGCCAAAAGAGTGATAATGGCCGCCAATTCAGGCAGGACACAATGGTTATGAGCAGACTGACCCATTTGGATGAACAGGGCGATGCCCGCATGGTTGATGTGACGGAAAAGTCCAGTACCGACCGAAGTGCAACGGCTACTGGATACATCACCATGCAGCCAGAGACATTGGAACTGGTCGCCAGCGGCGGGCACAAAAAGGGCGATGTACTGGCGGTTGCACGGATTGCAGGTATTCAGGCGGCAAAACGTTGCGCTGATCTGATACCGTTGTGCCACACGCTGATGCTGACTTCGGTAAACATAGTGTTTCAACTGGACCGGGCAAACAACAGCGTGAAGATCGCTGCGACCTGTCGCCTCAACGGACAGACTGGTGTCGAGATGGAAGCCTTGACTGCAGTTTCTGTCGCTGCGCTCACAATCTACGATATGTGCAAAGCCGTCGACAAAAACATGGTGATAGAAGGAATCTGTCTGGAACAAAAGTCCGGCGGTAAATCCGGATTGTTTCAACGCACATCGAGTGCTGACAAATGATTACTGTGAATTATTTTGCCAGCATAAGGGAAACGGCCAGGCGTGATAAAGAAACGCTCGAGATACCGAGGTCGGTAAATTCCGTCGAGAAGCTGATCGAATTCCTTGCTGAACGTGATGAAAACAGCCATAAGGCACTGTTTGGTGAAACACCTGTTCTGGTGGCGGTGAATCAGACCGTGGTCTCGCGCGACTATAAACTTGATGGTGACGAAGAAATCGCATTTTTTCCACCCATGACAGGGGGTTAGACGAATCATGATCACGGTGCAAAATGACGATTTTGATGCAGGAGCTGAGCTGGCAAGCTTGAGGCAGCAGAGTGGCGATCCGGGTGCTATCGTCAGTTTTACCGGTCTGGTCAGGGAGTTTTACTACTCGGCGGACGCTGACAAGCAGAAAATAAAAGAACTGTATCTGGAGCATTATCCGGGCATGACAGAAAAAGCCTTGAAGGAGATTGTGGACGAGGCAATCAGACGCTGGGACATCCAGGCAATTCGAGTCATACACCGGGTTGGGACGTTGAAGCCAGGCGACCAGATCGTTTTCGTCGCCGCCGCCAGTGCCCATCGTCACGAAGCCTTCTCGGCAGCTGAATTTGTAATGGACTATCTCAAAACCAAAGCACCATTCTGGAAACGCGAATCAACCGAGCGGGGCATTCGTTGGGTTAGTCATCGCCACAGCGACGAGGTCGCCGCGGAACGATGGCAGCCTACCGGTTTTTCCGGCTAGGCTTTTTGGTTTGAATATTGCGAGGTGTGTTTTTTGTCGTCGCGGTCGGCGGAATATCTATCACGTTATACTGTCCCGGTTGCAAATCGCCTAACAACCAGCCCCCTATTTGTTTACGAATCAATCGTAGTGTCGGAAAACCGGCTGCTGCTGTCATTCTCCGAATCTGCCGATTTCTGCCTTCTCCGATACTTATTTCAATCCAGCAGGTAGGAATACTGGCACGATAACGCACTGGTGGATTTCTTGGCCAAAGGTCAGGTTCGGCGATAACCCTGGCAAGCGCCGGACGAGTGACGCCGTCGTTCAACACTATCCCTTGCCGCAGCCGGGTTAAAGCCGGTTCCTCTATGAGACCCTCTACCTGCACCTGATAAACTTTTTGCAATTTGAAATCGGGATCGGCTATTTGCTGTTGTAATCTCCCGTCATCAGTCAGCAGCAGTAAACCCTCTGAATCCTTGTCCAGGCGACCGGCAGGGTATACACCGGGAACAGGTATAAACTTCGCGAGTGTTTGGGCCGCGCCCGACGCACGAAACTGCGACAACACACCATATGGTTTATTGAAAAGGACGAGTTTGCTCACGGATTCAATTCAGAATTTGGGGAAATACAAGATTAATGCCAATGGACCACGCTCTTAACCCGGTCCGATGCGACAGTGTGATTGCTGCGATTAAAACGCTTTCTGAAAATTACGATTCCGACTCGCCGGCCATATTTCCCGAGTCGTTACTTTCGCCGGCGTTACTGCTGTCGGGTGGTGCCCCATTGTGGCCGGCAAGCGGCCGAATATTGGCAGCATGAAGACCTTTAGGCCCTTCTACGGCATCAAACGTTACCATTTGTCCGGCTTTCAGCGTCTTATAACCTTCCATCCCAATGGCAGAGTAGTGCGCGAACAAATCATCGCCACCATCGTCCGGAAGAATAAAGCCAAATCCTTTTGCATTGTTGAACCATTTAACTTGCCCAGTGCTCATGGCAATACTCCGTCAATGCTTCTTATTATTGATATTATTTTTCTTGTAACGTTTGCGTATACACCATCTCGCAACGCTTGTAAAGAATTGAGATTTGGTCCATGCGGTTGAAAATCCCGCTATCCGCAACCATTTATCAGGACATTCACAGCGATGTGAAATTGGTCGTAATATAGGCTCCTCGGTAAGTAAAGTATTTGCGTACCATTTATAGTTGATATATTGACCAGGAATTGAGGCCAGGCGCGTTGGCAAACACCAATCCACCAGACTATAACGGACATGACGGCAGCGGTCTGGCGACGGAGCACAGTAAACCAAAACTGGCTCAGCCTCCGCTGTATAAGGTCATTTTGATTAACGATGACTATACGCCAATGGATTTTGTCGTGGATATATTAAGGTCATTTTTCAATATGAATGTTGAGAAGGCGACACAGATAATGCTGAAGGTACATACTGAAGGAAAAGGGGTATGCGGCGTTTACAGCAAGGATGTTGCAGAGACCAAAGCGGCACAGGTCAATGATTACTCAAGGGAATGCGAACAGCCGCTGCTATGTAGTGTAGAAATCGATCGCTGACATTGTCCTTTCCGGGAATCGGGTTTAAATATGTTAAGTAAGGACCTTGAATCCACAATCAATCTCGCCTTCAAAGGTGCGCGTCGCAAACGGCATGAATTCATGACGGTTGAGCACCTGCTGCTGGCCTTGCTGGACAATGAGATAGCGTCAACCGTACTGGTTGCCTGTGGTGCTGACATCGCCAGATTGCGCGGTGAACTGGTGGATTTTGTCGATGCAACCACACCACTGATTCCTGATGCAGAACCGGCAAGAGAGACTCAACCCACGCTTGGTTTTCAACGAGTACTGCAACGGGCGATTTTCCATGTCCAGTCTTCGGGCAAACGTGAAGTGACTGGCGCCAATGTGCTGGTAGCAATTTTCAGCGAGCAGGAAAGCCAGGCTGTCTATTTTCTGAAACAGCAGGGTGTTGCGAGAATTGATGTAGTGAACTACATCACCCACGGGATTTCCAAGGAAGTGCCGGGGAATCCACGAAGTAATGAACCAGGTCAGGAACACCATGATGATGAAGCAAGCAGCGCCGAAAGTAGCAACAGCCCTCTGGACGCGTTTACCAGCAATCTGAACGCATTGGCAGAGCAGGGCAAGATCGATCCGCTAATTGGTCGCGAGGCAGAGATTACCAGGGTTATCCAGGTGCTGAGTCGGCGGCGCAAGAACAATCCGTTATTGGTAGGTGAATCAGGTGTAGGCAAGACTGCTGTCGCTGAAGGCCTGGCCAAGATGATTGTTGAAGGCAATGTGCCCGAAATACTTTCAAAGGCGGTTATCTATTCCCTCGACCTGGGTACTCTGTTGGCAGGCACCAAATATCGCGGTGACTTTGAAAAGCGGTTTAAAGCGCTGCTGGCAGAATTGAAAAAGAATGATCAGGCAATTCTGTTTATTGATGAGATCCATACCATTATTGGCGCCGGTGCTGCGTCAGGTGGTGTTATGGATGCGTCCAATCTGCTCAAACCGGTACTAACATCCGGACATCTCCGTTGCTTTGGTTCCACAACCTATCAAGAGTATCGTGGAATCTTTGAAAAGGACCGTGCGCTTTCAAGACGATTCCAGA
>JBBDXV010000161.1:2694-6162 GCA_040902165.1 Pseudohongiellaceae bacterium | reverse complement strand
CCCAAATGCCACAGTCAACAAACCGCAACCGAGCCAGAACTGGCAGGGCGCAAACAAAAAGAATTAAAACACCATGGCACTGCATCCTGACTTCCCCGAATCCCCCTACGAACCGCTACTCCCTGAGCAACGGTGGTTTCCTGCGGCTGAAGAAATGCGGACGACTGCCTACGAACGCTTGTTACCGCCATTGGTGGCCAAGATCCGCGACGAAGTCTATGCATGGCGTGAAAGCGGCTATCATGGAACATCGCCCACTTCCAAAGCCCTGCTGAACTGGTGGTTCAACACCGAGCATCTCGTGGAACAGGCCGACGGTTCGCTCGTTACCTTTCGCTACTATTATGCGCAGCGCGAGGCAGTAGAAACCGTCATCTGGCTGCATGATGTGCGAAGGGTCCGCGACAAGTTTGACCTGATGCGCTTTGACGCCTCGGGTTCCATCTCCGCCAACCTGTTTGACGAACAATGGCCGCGCTATGTGTTGAAGATGGCCACAGGTGCCGGCAAGACCAAGGTCCTGTCGCTGCTGATGGCCTGGAGTTTTTTTCACAAAACCTATGAACCGGATTCCAGCCTGTCCCGCAACTTTCTGCTGATCGCACCGAATATCATCGTGCTGGATCGGCTGCGTACTGACTTTGACGGTCTAAAAATCTTTTTCAACGATCCAGCCCTGCCGGACAACGGCTATGAAGGTCAGAACTGGCGCGACGACTTCCAGGTCACCCTGCACATTCAGGATGAGGTGCGCAGCCTGCGCAAGACCGGCAACATCTTTCTGACCAATATCCACCGCGTTTACCTCGGCGATATCCAGGAGCCCACACTCGAAGACGAGGATCTGCGCGACTATTTTCTGTCGCCGTTTGGCGCCAAACCCCGCGGCAAGACCACGGACAGCAAGACCGACCTGGGCGAGATTGTGCGGGAGATCGATGAGCTGGCCGTGTTCAATGACGAAGCTCACCATATTCACGATTCGCGACTGGCGTGGTTCAAGTGTATTCAGGACATCCACCACCAGATGCTGCAAAAGGACCTGCAACTGGCCCTGCAGGTTGACGTGACTGCCACGCCGCGCCACAACAATGGCGCCATCTTTGTCCAGACTGTATCCGATTACCCTCTGGTGGAAGCCATCTATCAGCAGGTCGTGAAGCAACCTGTACTGCCAGATGCGGCCAGCCGTTCGCGGCTGGTGGAACACCAGAGCGCCATCTTTACCGAGCGCTACGATGACTACCTGAAACTCGGCATCGAGGAATGGCGCAAGAGCTATGCCGAACATGAGGCGCTGGGAAAGAAGGCCGTGCTGTTCGTCATGGTGGACGACACCCGCAATTGCGATGAAGTGGGCGAGTATCTGCAAAAGATCTGCCCGGAATTGCAGGATGCCGTGCTGGTGATCCACACCAAGAACAACGGTGAGATCTCAGAGGCAGCATCCGGCAAGAACAAGGAGGAACTGGAACGGCTGCGCAAACAGTCCAACGAGATCGATTCCTGGTCCAGCCCCTGTAAGGCCATTGTCTCCGTGCTGATGCTCAAGGAAGGTTGGGACGTGCGCAATGTCACCACCATCGTCGGCCTGCGCGCCTATGCTGCGCAAAGCAATATCCTGCCTGAGCAGACTTTGGGGCGTGGACTGCGCCGCATGTATTTCGGCAGCGACACGCGGGAAACGGTTGCCGTGATGGGCACACCGGCCTTCATGGATTTCGTCGAGTCGATTCAGAGCGAAGGTGTCACCTTCGAGCGACGTGCCATGGGTCCTGATGCCAGCCGTGCTAACTCCCTGCTGGTGGAAGTGGATACCGCCAATGAAGATAAAGATATCAATGCGCTGGATATCCGCCTGCCACGACTCAGCCGACGTTACCATCGCGAATTCAAGAATCTCGACGCCCTTGATCCGGCAGCCATTGGCAACCGGCGTCTGCCGTTAAAAGCTTTCTCGCCAGAAGAGACACGGGAGATCGTGTTCAAAACCATGCTGGAAGCCGAAGTGGATCACACGCTGTATCTGGACTCTGCCGGTGCCGCGGACTATCGCTCGGTCGTGGGTTTTTTTGCACGACAGATACTGAAGGAATTGCGGTTAGTTGGAGGATACGAACTACTGTACCCGAAGATCAAAACCTTTCTGTCTGACCACCTGTTCGAAAACTCACCAGTGAATCTTGAAGACCCGGTGGTATTGCGCAACCTGTCGGAATCTGCGGCCAGCAAGCTGCTGTTTGACAGCTTCATCAAAGCCATCAACGCCTTGACGATTGAAGAGAGCGGCAGCTCCCGGATCGAAGACTACATACGTTTGCGCGACACACGTCCGTTCCGTACCGAACCACGCGCTTACCTCGCCACCGAAAAGTCGGTCTTCAATCGCATCGTTGGCGAGGCCAACAGTGGTGGCTTCGAACTGAATTTCGCGGCCTTCCTTGACAAGGCGCCGGACGTGACGGCATTCGCGAAGAATTATTTGGCAGTGGGCTACCGGATCGACTATGTAAGAGCCAATGGCGAATTGTCTACCTACACGCCCGACTTCATTGTCAAGGACCAGGGCGGCACGGTATGGATCGTGGAGACCAAGGGCCGCGAAGAACTGGATCTGCCACAGAAAATGCAGAGGTTGCGTCAGTGGTGTGAGGATGCCACGGCCGCCGGAGTGGCGGAAGATGGCGCAACCTACAGACTTGTTTACGTAGACCAGAAAGGTTTTGAGAAGCACCCGCCGAAGGATTTTGCTGGCTTGGCGGCCAGCTTTACCGAGTATCAAGAGGACTGATGGCATGAAGCCAGATGCAAGCAGGCAAGGATTCACCCGGCAACTTGTAAGCTTTGCTTACAGGTTCAAATACCCATAGAACAAGGAGGTTCACCCATGAGTCAAATCAAACTGTTCGAATCCACCACTATCCGCTCTGTCTGGGACGACGCCAGTGAGCGCTGGCTGTTTGCGGTGGTGGACGTGGTGGCAGCGCTTACCGGCAGCAGCAACCCCGCAGTCTATTGGCGGGTGCTGAAAAAGCGCTTGCGGGCCGAGGGCAATGAAACCGTTACAAACTGTAACGCCTTGAAATTGACCGCCGCCGACGGCAAGCAGCGCCTGACGGACGTTGCCGACGCGGAGCAACTGCTGCGCCTGGTTCAGTCCATCCCGTCCCCCAAAGCCGAACCCTTCAAGCGCTGGCTGGCCAGGGTGGGCTACGAACGGCTCGAGGAAATTGAAAACCCGGAACTGGCGGCGGCCCGCATGCGGGCGCTGTACAAGGCCAAGGGTTACAGCGACGCCTGGATCGAGAAGCGGGTACGCGGCATCGCGATTCGTGACGAGCTGACCAGCGAGTGGCAAAAGCGCGGCGTGAAGGAACAACGCGACTATGCCATCCTGACTGCCGAAATCAGTCAGGCGACCTTTGGTATGACGCCGACTGAATATCTCCGGTTCAAGCAACTGGACAA
>JBBDXV010000161.1:1414-2594 GCA_040902165.1 Pseudohongiellaceae bacterium | reverse complement strand
AAGAAGAAATAGAGAGTAGCTCATGGCCAAACCCGGCAAACCCGCCTACGAACTCAGCGACGCTGAAAAACGCGACCTCGTGCAATTGATCCAGCAGAACAAACCACTGCCGGAGAAATATCGCTTTATTCTGTTCGAGGACAAGCGCGAAGTGGAGCTGGTGTGGAACGGCAAGAGCGGAGAAGTGTGCACCACGGTGCTGCCGTTTCAGTCGCTGGAACACATCGACGAACCGCGGCAGGAAAAACCCGAACTCGGCACGCTGGATCTGTTCGACACTCGTGGCCGCCAGCTCAAGGGTTGGACCAATAAACTGATCTGGGGTGACAACAAACTGATCCTGTCCTCGCTGAAGAGCGGTGCGCTAAGGCAGCAGATCGAAGAGGCCGGTGGGTTGAAACTGATCTACATCGATCCACCCTTTGACGTCGGTGCGGATTTTTCCATGGATATCGAGATTGGTGGCGAGACCTTTCACAAGGAGCCGAACCTGCTGGAGCAGATTGCGTACCGGGATACGTGGGGGCGTGGAGCGGATTCGTTCATTTCTATGATCTATGAACGACTAGTCCTGATGCGGGATCTGTTGGCAAGCGACGGCAGTATTTACGTGCATTGCGACTGGAGAGTAAGTGGGTACATGCGAGGCGCGTTAGAAGAAATTTTTGGCACCGACTCGTATCGCAATGAAATCATCTGGCAGAGAACTAACGCTCACAATGAAACCGGTCAATTTGGACGAGTTCACGACACAATTCATTTTGCAACGCAGAGTTCAAGTGGCTACATCTGGCATCCTGACCTTGTTCCGTTTTCTGATGAGCAACTGGCACGATATAAGAAGGACGAAGATGGCCGTTATTACACGACGCAGGACATGACTGCGCCGCGCCCAAACAGTTCATCCGGCAAGTTCGATTGGCGTGGAACAATGCCTTCTCCAACACGTGGATGGGGTTATACACTAGAGCAACTTGAAGCATGGTGGGCTGACGGGCGCATTGCCACAAAGCGAGATGGCACACCGCGAATGGACGGGTTAATTGTTTACTTGGACGAGAAAGCCGGCCAAGCGCCACAGACGATTTGGCAAGATTTATCTCGTGTCACAAACACTGGTAGCGAACGGCTAGGATACCCAACTCAAAAACCCGAAGCGCTTCTCGAACGTATCATCAAA
>JBBDXV010000161.1:0-1314 GCA_040902165.1 Pseudohongiellaceae bacterium | reverse complement strand
CCCGTAGGTCGATTGTTTGTCGAGGAAGTCATCACCGAATGCCGCAAGCGCGGCGCCTCTCGTGCCGATATTCTCGCCTTCGAATTCGAAATGGGTTTGTTCCCGGCGGTGCTCGACGAAGCCAAACAGAAAGGCATCGACCTGTTGCCGCGCCAGATTCCGCCGGAGGTGTTCGACAAGCGTGCCGTGGAAAAGGGTCAGGTGCGCTTTCATGACATCAGCTTCATCGAAGCCACGCCGCGCTATGACAAGAAGGACAAGCTCACCCTGCAGATCGAATTGACGGATTTTTCGGTGTATTACACCCAGGGTCTGCTGGACAGTGTCGCGGCGGAACTGAAGAACGGCAAGAGTGAGGTGGTTTGCGACCTGCAGAGCAATCGCGGCCAATTGATCAAGGTCAGCAAGGACCGGAATGGCGTGATCACGCGTGACGTGCTGACCCGACACTGGACCGACTGGGTGGACTACTGGGCGGTGGACTTCGACTACATGAGTCGCAAGGAAATCATCCGCGTTCCCAGGGGCAGTGGTATCGACGGGCACCTGCCCGGCATAGAACCACCGCAAGGGGAGCTTGGACTACCCGAGTTCGAGGAACGCTGGACTGGTGGTTATATTTTCGAAAATGAATGGCAGAGTTTCCGCAGCCGACAGGACCGCAACCTCGAGCTGATAACGGCGCCCCACACCTTCACCGCCAAGGGTCGCTATACCGTGGCAGTCAAGGTTATTGATATCTTTGGCAACGACACGATGGTACTGGTGCCGGTGAACGTGGGGTGAGCACTCATTCAATAATCGCCTGGGCTGGCAGCAGGAGATGGCGTCTGACCTTTGCTTTTGAGGGAACGGACGCGGTACTTGTGGATTATCAGGACTACCATTAAGAGGAGTCGAACATGATGCACAACCCACCGCACCCAGGTGAAGTTCTGCTCGAATGGCTGGACGGCATCACCGTGACCGATGCAGGCAAACTGTCGCAACTTTCAGCATTTCAAGCCTGACAGAATTCCGCTATACAACCCTTGCCGCAACCGTACTCGGAAGCAATCGACTTCCGCGTAACTTCCGGGTAATTTTCACGTTCAATCTCTGGCGTGTTCCGACCTGACATGAACGCCAATTATGTTTGTCTCAAGTAAGGGGAATCTGGCATTGGCAATGCACCCGGACCATCCTGCCCTCGAATCCAACCTGCACCGCTTTGTGCTGTTCCGCCTGCTGTTCAGCGCCCGCTTTTATTATCCGGTCTTCACCATCCTGTTCCTCGATTACGGACTGACCCTGGAGCAGTTTTCGATTCTGAAT
>JBBDXV010000160.1:5053-6191 GCA_040902165.1 Pseudohongiellaceae bacterium | reverse complement strand
CCGGTTCGGGCTGGCCCGATATTCTGGTTGCTCTGGGTCTCGTCTGGTTGCTGGTAAGTTCTTCGAATCGCGTCATTTCGTCCGCCATAAAAGAGCTTCGTACTGCGACCCGCGAAACTCTACCAATTGCATGAAGCAGAGGTAATGTCCACCAGGATCCTGCATATATCAGACTTGCATTTCGGACCGCCGTTTGTCCCAGCGGTTGCGGAGGCATTGCTACGAACTATTCCTGCACTTGAACCCGATGCCATTGTAATCAGTGGAGATCTGACGCAACGGGCCAAACGCACTCAGTTTGAACAAGCCCGGCAATTCTTTGACCGTCTGCCCAAAATGCCGCTGCTGGTAATTCCGGGCAATCATGACGTTGCACTGTGGAGAGTGTTTGAACGCCTGATCCGGCCTCACGCCCTTTATCGGGAAATTATTTCTCCGGATCTGAATCCGGTACTTCATGTTGGCAACGTCGTGCTGGTCGGACTCGACTCAACCGCACCCCGGCGCAGCATTTCCAACGGCCGAATCGATCTGCACCAACTGGAACACAGTGCCCAGGCCTTCGCCGGCATCCCGGAAGACAAGGTGCGCATCATCGTCGCCCATCACCACTTCGCGCCGGGACATGACCGCGTCTATGATATTTCCATGCCCGGTTCCAGACGTGCGATTGACGCCTTTGTCGACCAAAGAGTCGAGATGATTCTGGGTGGTCATCTGCACAGATCCTATATAGGCAACTCACTGGACTTTTTCCCCGGACATCATCGCGAACGTGGCGTCATTATCGTGCAATGCGGCACTACTACCTCGAGTCGCGGTAAAGGCAGGGAACGGGATGAAAACACTTTCAACCTGATTGAGGCAGGTCCGCAGACCCTCACCGTGACCCATTACCTCTATTACGAGCATGCCGGAAAATTCGCGGCACTCAGCAGACATCAGTTTCCCCGTCCCGGGCGCCCCTTTCATGCTGGTCAATCCGAACCTGGATCAACACCATCATGAAGCAACCGCCGGTATCAACCCGCAACCTGCGCAAACCCATAATATTCACCATCTCGGTTGCATTGCTGATATTGCTGACCTGGTATGTCAAGAATAATGTTTCGATAGAAGCACTGGCAGGCCAGGAAGA
>JBBDXV010000160.1:3177-4953 GCA_040902165.1 Pseudohongiellaceae bacterium | reverse complement strand
GTCGGCATCCGGTTGCCGTCACTTCGCGAACTGGCGGCACACGGACCGGGGGTATTCATGGATATTCCACTGGTTATTGCCCTTGTCGCTTGCGCCGGTTTGCCGCTTCTGATTCGCTGGCTGGTGAGCCGTTTCGGAATCCCGGCAGCAGTCACCGAATTCCACGACGCCACCAACCCTGAATCAAAGGGAGAAATATCATGATTACAGCGCCTGAGCCAGCTCTGTACTGGACCCTCGCCGCGCTTTTCGCGAGCCTTGCCATCGGATCCATAGCACGCCTCACAGGATTGCGAAATGCTGAAGCAGAGTTAAGAAGCAAGAGACTTGCGAGTCTGCGCACCTGGTGGATTCTTGCGACTGCGGTCAGCGTGGCGCTACTTGCCGGTCGGTTCGGCATCTGCCTGCTGCTCTCGGTTGCCAGTTGCCTGGGCTGGCGCGAAATTGTCCGGTTGTACGGTGCCCGTGTCGAGGACAGTGCGGCCGTTCGCGCAGGTTACGCACTGATCGTGATCAACTACCTCCTGATCTTTTTTGGAGCCGTGTCTGTCTTTGTGATGTTTCTCCCGGTCATCGCGCCAGTCCTTATCGCTTTTCTGCTGCTGCTCAGGGACGAGCCAAAAGGCTATATAAGATCCGCCGGCGGTCTGCTGTGGTCAATCATGTTTCTCGGCTATGGCGTTTCCCATGCGGCATATCTGCTGATCCTTCCCGGCACGGCAAGCGGTCCGCTAGGCCCGGCCGGCTGGTTTCTGTTCCTGCTAATCCTTACTGAAACCGATGACATTTCTCAGGCCATCGTCGGCCGGCTGTTCGGTGCACATAATCGTCACCGTATTGCGCCTGTTATTTCACCGAACAAGACATGGGAAGGTTTTTTTGGAGGCATGACAGTCATCGTTATTCTCGCCCCCTTGATAGCCCCCTGGCTGACAACCCTGGGACGGCAGCCCGGTCCGTTGTCGATACCGGAAACCCTGCAACCGGTTGTCGCACCGATACTGGCAGCATTGCTCATTTCAATCGCCGGCTACTTTGGCGACATCAACATGTCCGCGATCAAACGTGATGTGGGAGTCAAGGATGGCAGCAAGCTATTGCCGGGCATGGGCGGCATGATTGACCGGATTGACAGCCTGACCATCACGGCACCGGTCTTTGTTTACTTCGTGATCTGGTGGACCGGCTAATGTGCCCGGAGCCACACGACGGGACCGGCAATAACACCGATGCCGCGACGATTCATATTTCCAATCGCCTGCTTACCGTTCCCAATATCATTTGTTTGATCCGTCTGATCGGTTCGCTACTGCTGGTGCCCATCGCCTTCCGAGACCAGAACATCCTGTTCCTCTGGGTTTTTATATTTCTCACGATGACCGATTGGGTGGATGGCAAGCTGGCTATCCTGCTCGATCAACGCTCGGTGATCGGCGCGCGGCTGGATAGCTGGGCCGATGCGGCACTCTATGCCGCCCTCGCCTTTGGTTTGATATGGATGTATGGCGCTACGCTGCAGTCCGAACTCATCTGGATCATCATCGCGCTGGCGACTTATGTCATTTCCACCCTGGCCGGTTTCTTGAAGTATCGACGCTGGCCCAGTTATCACACGCGCGCCGCCAAAATCACCTGGTTCCTGACCCTGTTCGGTGTCATCAGTCTGTTCAGCGAGTGGTCACTGATACCGCTGCGAATCGCGGTCGCGGCCATCACCCTGACCAATCTCGAGGCGCTGGTCATCACCTTTATCTCTCCGGTGTGGCGTGCGGATGT
>JBBDXV010000160.1:0-3077 GCA_040902165.1 Pseudohongiellaceae bacterium | reverse complement strand
CTACCTCAACAGCGTGATCAGCCATTCTGAAATGTGATGCAGGGGCTCGATGGTAAACAACAGGAATACGAGCAGCACGGTGCCAAAACCGGCCAGTTGCCCGCTAGTGAAGGCCTGCCTGGTGCTGGCATCCAGGACAGCGGTAATGCGTGCCTCCACTTCATTAGCCAGAAATGCCGAGGCATTGACCGGCAGATTCAATGCACTGCCCTGTAACACCCGCTGCATGCGCAACAGTGTTTCGGCTACCGCCACCTCACCAAAATAGTCTGCCGCCTTGAAGTCGCAGGCCTGTTCGGTCAACAAACGCACATCATCCAGTAACTGCCTGAAGAAACCGGCCGGCAACAATACACCAAATATTCTTGCCAGCAGAAGTCGCAGGTTGTCGCGCCGGCGGCGATGCTCAGTCTCATGACATAACATGACTTCCATGTCGTTGTGACTGGTCTGTCGGATCAAACCGGTGCTTACGTAAATTTCCGGAAGCCACCAACCCAGGGTAAAAACCATCGGCTCAGCGGCATCAATTACGCGATAGTCATTGTTTGCCTGCGCAATTACCTTGAACTGCGCCTGCAATCGGTTGGCGACTGCCAGGTTGACGAGCATGCGGCAAATCAGAATGACAGTGATTATCCCCGCCAGACCCAGGCCGACCATTGCCGGCAGGGTTGAACCAAGCACCGGCACATGCGCAGCGCAGTCGGTATGACAATGGTCGTCGACCAGCAGGGATTCCAGACTCGGCATAAACAGCATCACACTGCTTATCAGGCTGAGCAAGGCCGGTGCGCTCCAGTAGGCCAGCAACAGCAGACTGCCGGCACGCGGATGCGGTTTGAACATCCAGGTTCGCACCAACGGATAAAACATGACAAACAGGATGCTGAGACAGAACCACAGTGCCAGCCAGATAACCGCGAACGATCCTGGATAATCAAAGGTTTCCATCATTTGAACCCTCGGCAGCCTTCTTTGCCGCTATCATTTTCTCCAGTCGCTCGAGCGAATCCTTGTCCAGCTGCGCCGCCACGTTGATAAAACTGCTGAGGATGGTTTCCAGTCGCCCGTCATGCAGTAACTGAATCACTTCACCCATCATACGGGCCAGCAAATGGGAGCGGTTCGCGGTGGGGTGATACTGATAGGCAAGACCGGATTTGGTGCGCGACAGTAATTCTTTTTTTACCAGTCGCTCAAGCGTGGATTGCACGGTACTGAGAGAGCCGGTGCGCATGGCAGACCCGGGCTGGTTCAACTGCGCGAGAATCGCCTTGGCATCCAGACCCGGCTGTTGCCAAAGAATCTCCAGCACCATAAGTTCCAGTTGTCCCAGTTGCCGATTGAGAATATTCGTAGCTTGTCGTTTCCTGCTCATGACTGTCTGTACTGCTCTCTTGATACCGCTCTCATACTCACATTTTTCCGGACTCAGAAACCGATCGCCGCTCGGTGTCTTGAAGAAATATTTTTGCGTTGTCACTCAATGACTTGAATCGAATTCCCGCCAGGCCCATTGCCGCTTTCTGGCAAGCCAGTCGCAGCTTGGTTACAGTGCGCCGCTTCAGGATTGGGTACTGTAAGAATAACCGTCAGGAATTGCAACGAGGAAGGCACTGTATGGCAACACAACGCAGGAAAAGGAACCGGCAGATAAACCGAGAGCTGGTATGTCTTGGTCTGGCATGCTTTTGGGGCAGCGCGCATGGTGCGGGCCTGAGCGGCAATGTGATCGAAGAGATTACTGTTTTTGGCAGCCAGAATGTCTTGTTGGGAAATCCGGTGACCGCCACTGAGGGGGTGGTACTGAGCCATCAGCTGGAGCTGCGTCCGATCTCGCGCATTGGCGAGTTAATGGAATTTGTGCCGGGCATGGTCGCGACACAACACAGTGGTGAGGGCAAGGCCAATCAGTACTTCCTGCGTGGTTTCAATCTCGATCACGGTACCGACTTCGCGATGACAGTGGATGGCATGCCGGTCAACATGCCTAGCCATGCGCACGGACAGGGATATGCAGACATTAATTTTCTGCTGCCGGAAATGACCCAGGCCATGCTCTACCGCAAAGGACCTTACTATGCCGCAGTCGGTGATTTTTCCACCGCCGGCTCTGCAGATTTTGTCTATCGCGATTTCCTTGATACCGGACTGGTGAGTCTTACTGCCGGCGAGAATGAATTTTCGCGACTGTTCCTGGGTAATAGCGCAACCGTCGGCGAGGGACAGTTGACCGGCGCGCTGGCAGTCACCCGCTATGCCGGACCATGGCAACGTGATCAGAACCTGGCGCAAACCAATGCTCTACTCAAATATTTCAGCGAAGGCAGCGATTCGCGCTGGAGCGTAACTGCAGCACTGTACGACAACGAGTGGGACGCTTCGGACCAGATTCCGCTGCGTACAGTGGCAAGTGGTCAGATTGGAGAGCTGGGTTTTATCGATCCCACTGTCGGTGGGGATTCGCATCGACACAGTCTATCCTGGCAGAGAGAACAGGTGTTAGGAGCCGGCAATCTGTTTCTGGATGCGTATCTGATCGACTATCAGCTGGATCTGTTTTCCAACTTCACTTATTTTCTCGACAATCCAACCCAGAGCGATCAGTTCCACCAGGCGGATCACCGCACGATTACAGGATTCAATACACGCTATGTGCAACCACTGCAATTCGGTGAAATCCCCACTGAACTGACCCTGGGCGTGCAGTACCGGCACGATGATGCTGATGTCGGCCTGTTCAAAACCAATACGCGCGTACCGTTCCTGACAGTCAGGGATGATACGGTAAAGGAATCATCACTGGGTGGCTTTGTTTCAGTTGATCAACGCTGGAACAGCTGGTTCCGCTCGGTGCTGGCGATGCGTCTGGATCATTACAATTTCGATGTCGATTCCAATACCGCAGTCAATAGCGGCGATACCTCTGACACATTGGCCAGTCCCAAACTGAACCTGGTGTTTGCGCCCTGGAGCAGTACGGAATTATTTCTCAGTCATGGACGCGGCTTTCACAGCAATGATGCCCGTGGCACCACCATTACCATAGATCCGGTGAGTGGTGATCCGGTGGA
>JBBDXV010000159.1:0-1001 GCA_040902165.1 Pseudohongiellaceae bacterium | reverse complement strand
GCAATACCAGCTGTGTGACTCCCCCATCCTCATCAAGCACGGCGACGTCGCAACCACAAATCGGTTTTAGACCCTGGTCTGATGCACCGGTGTAAAACTTGATAAGACCAAACAGGTTCAGCTGGTCGGTTATTGCAATGGCCGGCATCTTCAGTCGGGCGACTTTCTCGACCAGCGGATCAATGGTAACGATACTGTCAGTAATGGAGTACTCGGTGTGCAGCCGCAGATGGACAAAGCAGTTGGCTGACGTGGAATCTGACATGAATGGGTCGCTACCGGGCAAAGGATCAGCAAAAAGTGAACAGAGAAATCCGTAGCCCGGAACTATACTATTTTTCTTGCAGAATGTTTACCGCTCAAACAGAACGGCAACGGGTCGGAAGGAACGACGATGCAGGGCACAGGGTCCAAGTTTTGCCAGTGCCGCCAGATGCGCCGGTGTCGGGTAGCCTTTGTGAACCGCAAAGCCGTAGCCGGGGAACTCCTGTTCCAGCCTGACCATTTCCCGGTCACGGGTGACCTTCGCCAGGATCGATGCAGCAGCGATACAGGCTATCCGGCTGTCGCCCTTGATGACCGCGCTACTGGGATAATTCCATGTCGGGCAACGATTACCGTCAACATAGACAAATTCCGGTTTGACTGACAGCGCATCCACCGCCCGGTGCATGGCCAGCATGCTGGCCCGGAGAATATTGAGCCTGTCGATTTCTTCGACACTGGCCCTGGCGACTGCCCAGGCCAATGCTTTGCCAACGATGACCTGGTAAAGCTGTTCGCGGCGACTTTCACTCAACAGTTTCGAGTCATTCAGGCCGATGATGGGTTGGTCCCGGTCCAGAATGACGGCGGCCGCCACCACGTCCCCTGCCAGGGGTCCCCTGCCAGCCTCATCAGTCCCGGCCAGCAATCGATTCGCATCAGTCTGATTCAGGGAGATGCTCAGTTGCACCGGTCAGCTCCGACAAAGACCCAATACTGCGGTCGCTGCCCGGTCA
>JBBDXV010000158.1:17836-38570 GCA_040902165.1 Pseudohongiellaceae bacterium | reverse complement strand
CAGAAAACCATAAGCTAAGAGTCCTTTAACCCAATTCAGGAAGCAGGATTTTTTAGCCAGTACAGAGAAGCTGGCTTAGGGTCGCTCATCACCAGTTTTTGAGCGACGTCACATGGTGTAACGCGAAAGCGGCCATAGTGGGTTTGAGCCCCGTACACGATGAGGTTAGAAACATGTCGATCGGATTAGTCGGCCGAAAGAGCGGTATGACCCGCGTTTTCACCGAGGAAGGAGAGTCCGTCCCTGTGACGGTTATCGAGGTAATCCCGAATCGGGTTACCCAGGTCAAGACCGTGGCGACGGATGGCTATGATGCTATCCAGGTGACCACTGGTACTCGCAAAGCCTCCAAGGTCAACAAGGCACAGGCCGGGCATTTTGCCAAGGCGGGCGTTGAGGCCGGGACCGGCCTGTGGGAGTTCCGTACTGACGGCCAGGATCTCGGGGATATTACGACCGGCAGTGAGCTGGGCGTATCCCGCTTCGAGGCCGGTCAAAAAGTTGACGTTACCGGTACCTCCAAGGGCAAGGGCTTCCAGGGCGCCATCAAACGCCATCATTTCACCATGGGTGATGCCACCCACGGAAACTCATTGAATCATCGTAAGCCCGGCTCTATCGGCCAGAATCAAACCCCAGGTCGGGTGTGGAAGGGCAAGAAGATGGCTGGTCACATGGGATCAGTGCAACGTACCGGACTGAATCTCGAAGTCGTCAGAGTCGATCCGGAAAACAACCTGTTACTGATAAAGGGTGCATTACCCGGCGCTACCGGCTCAAACGTCATAGTCCGTCCTTCAGTAAAGGCCAGGGGGTAAGCAATGGAACTGAATCTTGCATTGCCTGGCAATAAAACCGGCAAAGAAAAAATATCTCTCTCCGATTCAACCTTTAACCGTGAATACAACGAGCCATTGGTGCATCAAACTGTGGTGACTTTTCTTGCCGGTGCCCGTCAGGGTTCTGCGCAACAGAAGAACAAATCCGATGTGCGCGGCGGTGGCCGCAAGCCCTGGCGCCAGAAAGGCACCGGACGTGCCCGTTCCGGCTCCATTCGCAGTCCTATCTGGCGTGGGGGTGGTGTTACCTTCGCGGCCCGTCCACGGGACTTCAGCAAGAAGCTGAATAAAAAAATGTATCGTGGTGCCATGCAATGCATCCTGTCAGAGCTGATTCGTCAGAACCGCCTGTTGGTTGTGAATGAATTTTCAGTGGCAGATCACAAAACCAAGGGATTGCTGGCCAAACTCAAGGAATTCAACCTCGACAACGTACTGATTGTGGCTGATGAAGTCGCCGAGAATCTGTACCTGGCTGCCCGTAACCTGCACAAGGTGGATGTGCTGGATGTGGCAGGCCTCGATCCGGTAAGTCTGATCGGCTTTGAGAAAGTACTGATGACTGTTCCGGCACTGAAGAAAGTTGAGGAGATGCTGGCGTGAACACAGAGCGAATGTATTCAATTATTCTTGGTCCCCATGTGTCTGAGAAAACCACGCTTCTGGGCGAGCGCAACAATCAATATACGTTCAAGGTATTGAGTGATGCCAGCAAGCCCGAGATCAAGGAAGCGGTAGAAAAGATTTTTAACGTAGTGGTTGATGATCTGCAGGTGCTGAATGTGAAAGGCAAAACCAAGCGAACCGCCCGCGGCAAAATGCGCAACCGGTCCGACTGGAAGAAAGCATATGTAAAACTGGGAGCGGGTCATCAGATTGACTTCGCTGACCTGGGCTAGGGGAGTAAGGCAAATGGCAGTTATAAAATGTAAACCCACTTCGCCCGGCCGGCGCTTCGTCGTCAAGGTTGTAAACCCTGATCTGCACAAAGGTACGCCGCATGCTCCGCTAACAGTGATAAAAGCCAAAACCGGCGGTCGCAACAATGCCGGTCGCGTGACCCAGCGTCATATTGGCGGCGGTCACAAGCAAAGATACAGAGTGATAGATTTTCGTCGCGACAAGGATGGTATTGAGGCGAAAGTAGAGCGGCTGGAATATGACCCCAATCGTACTGCGCACATCGCCTTGTTGCTATATGCCGATGGCGAGCGCCGCTACATTATTGCACCTGCCCTGATTGGCGCAGGTGACACGTTGATATCGGGTAACGATGTGGCAATCAAGGCCGGAAACTGCCTGCCGCTGCGAAATATTCCGATCGGCAGCACCATTCATTGTGTCGAGATGAAGCCCGGCAAGGGCGCTCAGCTTGCCCGCAGTGCCGGCACTTCCCTGCAGCTGATTGCGCGGGAAGGCGATTATGCCACTCTGCGGTTAAGATCCGGGGAAACCCGCAAGGTGCTGTCTGATTGTCGGGCAACACTTGGTGAAGTTTCAAATTCTGAACATAACCTGCGATCATTGGGTAAAGCCGGTGCTTCCCGATGGCGTGGCATACGACCCACCGTTCGTGGAGTGGCTATGAACCCGGTTGATCATCCTCATGGAGGCGGCGAAGGCCGGACTTCGGGTGGCAGACACCCGGTATCACCCTGGGGCACTCCGACCAAAGGTTACAAGACCAGAACCAACAAGCGTACCAGCAACATGATTATTCGTCGCAGAAACGCCAATAGATAGGCAATGAGAGGATTTGAGTTGTGCCACGTTCACTGAAGAAAGGCCCATTTATAGATCTTCACCTGATGAAAAAGGTGCAGGTTGCTTCGGAAGCGAATGACAAGCGTCCAATCAAGACCTGGTCGCGTCGTTCCATGATTTCGCCCGACATGCTGGGGCTGACCATTGCGGTGCATAACGGCAGGCAACATGTGCCGGTATTCATCACCGAAGACATGGTGGGGCTTAAGCTGGGTGAATTTGCTGTAACACGTACTTTTCGCGGTCACTCAGGCGACAAAAAGGCCAAAGAATAGAGGATATGGGAATGGAAGTGGTAGCCAAACTGAAAGGCGCGCAAATATCGCCGCAGAAAGCCAGGCTGGTTGCAGACCAGGTTCGCGGCAAGCCCGTCGAAGACGCACTGCAGTTGTTGAGTTTCAGCCCCAAAAAAGCGGCTGTGATTATCAAGAAGGTGCTGAACTCTGCCATTGCCAATGCTGAACACAATGAAGGTGCAGATGTTGACGAATTGAAAATATCGACGATCTGTGTTGATGCAGGTATGACCATGAAGCGTATTCGGCCACGCGCCAAAGGTCGGGCAGACAGGATTCTGAAGCGTTCCTGTCACATCACTATTACATTAGCCGACGGACAGGAGTAAGAGGATGGGCCAGAAAGTACATCCAACCGGGATTCGGCTGGGAATCGTGAAGAAGCACACTTCGGTATGGTTTGCCGAAGGCCGGAAATACGCAGAGAACCTGTTGATTGACCTGCGCGTACGGGAATTTATCAGAAGCAAGCTCGCCAGTGCCTCTGTATCACGTGTGGAAATCGAACGACCGGCGCAGACCGCCCGTATCACCATTTTTACTGCCCGCCCCGGCATTGTGATCGGCAAGAAGGGTGAAGATGTTGAGGCGCTGCGCGGTGAACTGAGCCGCCGAATGGGCGTGCCGGTGCATATCAATATTGAAGAGATCAGGAAACCGGATCTGGATGCACAACTGGTTTCGGACAGTGTTGCCCAACAACTGGAGCGCAGGGTCATGTTTCGCCGCGCCATGAAGCGGGTAGTGCAGAATGCCATGCGCCAGGGAGCGCAGGGTATCAAGGTGCAGGTTGCGGGTCGTCTTGGTGGTACCGAGATCGCGCGCACTGAATGGTACCGCGAAGGCCGCGTTCCACTGCACACACTGAGAGCGGATATCGATTACGCAACGTCTGAGGCCAACACCACTTACGGCAAGATTGGTGTGAAAGTTTGGATTTTCAAAGGCGAGATTCTGGACCTCAATGAGGCCGTTGGCGCGCAGGCAGGCAAGGAAAACTAGAGGTCAGATCAGATGTTACAGCCCAAGCGTACAAAGTTTCGCAAGATGATGAAAGGCCGCAACCGCGGTCTGTCCCATCGCGGCAGCAAGGTGGATTTTGGTGAGTACGGCTTGAAAGCCCTCGGACGCGGTCGTCTGACAGCCCGACAGCTGGAATCAGCCCGTCGTGCCCTGACCCGCGAGATGAAACGTGGTGGCAAGGTGTGGATTCGGGTATTCCCGGACAAGCCCATTACCAAAAAGCCGCTGGAAGTACGACAGGGTAAAGGCAAGGGCAACGTCGAATACTGGGTAGCCCAGATTCAACCTGGCCGGATCATGTTTGAGATTGAGGGGGTTGAGGAGAGTGTGGCACGGCAGGCCTTTGCACTGGCGGCGGCCAAGCTCCCGTTTGAAACCAGTTTTGTGAAGCGGGTGATAATGTAATGAAAACCAGTGACCTTCGACAAAAATCTGTAGCGGAATTGCAGACCCATCTGCAACAGCTGCGCAAGGACCAGTTTGGTTACCGTATGCAAAAAAGCACAGGTCAGCTGGGTCAGACTCATCTGGTCACTGCGATAAGGCGCGATATTGCCCGGGTTAAAACCGTAATTACCGAAAAGCAGAAAAGTGGATCCTGATTATGTCGGAAATGAAAATTGAGAAAGCAGCACGTACCGTTTCTGGCCGGGTGGTCAGTAACAAGATGGACAAGTCCATCGTGGTGCTGGTGGAAAGAAAAGTGAAGCATCCGGTATATGGAAAATACGTCAGGAAGTCCACCAAGCTTCATGCGCATGATGCGAATAATGAGTGCAAACCGGGAGACGAGGTCACTATCAAGGAAGTCAGACCTATTTCCAAAACCAAAACCTGGGCTCTGGTATCCATTGATGAAAGAGCGACAGAGGTCTAAGCGATGATACAAGTACAGTCATATCTCGACGTGGCGGACAACAGCGGTGCCCGACGCGTCATGTGCATCAAGGTACTGGGTGGCTCTCATCGCCGCTATGCGCGTATCGGCGACGTCATCAAGGTGACGGTAAAAGAAGCGATCCCGCGTGGCAAGGTCAAGAAAGGCCAGGTATTGAATGCTTTGGTAGTACGCACCAAGAAGGGTGTGCGTCGGAATGACGGATCCGTGATCCGTTTTGATGACAATGCAGCGATCCTGCTGAACAATCAGGATGCCCCGATAGGAACCCGTGTGTTTGGCCCGGTCACCAGGGAATTGCGCACGGAGAAATTTATGCGAATTATTTCTCTGGCGCCAGAAGTGCTGTAATTGAACAAGCCAGGCACACAACCAGCAGAGGCGAATATGAACAAATTGAAACAGAACGATGAAGTTATCGTCATCGCAGGAAAAGACAAAGGCAAGCGTGGAACAATTTCCAAACTGCTGCCTTACAACCGGGTGCTGGTAACTGGCATCAACCTGGTGAAGCGTCACACCCGACCGAACCCCAATCTGGGACAGCCGGGGGGAATTGTCGAGAAGGAAGCTGCCATTCACGTTTCCAATATTGCCATCTTCAATCCGCAGACCAACAAGGCGGATCGAGTCGGTATCACGGAGCAGGATGGCGTCAGGAAAAGAGTATTCAGGTCCAGTAAAACGAATATTGATTAAAGAGAATTTATACGGGTTGCCATCATGGCTCAGTTAAAAGCGTATTACAGAAAAGAAGTTATACCTGCCCTAACCAAACAATTTGGTTATGACAATCCCATGCGCGTACCAAAAGTTACCAAGGTTGTGCTGAATATGGGATTGGGTGAAGCGGTGGCAGACAAGAAAGTACTGGAAAGTGCGACCGCAGACCTGGCCATGATTACGGGTCAAAAACCGGTTGTCACGATGGCCAAAAAATCCATCGCCGGATTCAAGATTCGCGAAGGTTGGCCAATTGGTTGCAAAGTAACTCTGCGCGGTAACCAGATGTATGAATTTCTAGAGCGCCTTGTTGGTATCGCAATTCCGCGAATTCGCGACTTTCGCGGCCTCAGTCCCAAATCTTTTGATGGTCGCGGCAATTTTGCCATGGGCGTCAGTGAACAAATCATTTTCCCCGAGATTGATTACGACAAGATCGACAAATTGCGGGGCATGGATATCACCATTACCACCACTGCGCGTAACGACGAAGAAGGTCGCGCTCTGTTGGCCGCACTGAATTTTCCGTTCCGCGGCGCCCTGGGCGGAGCACGAGACATGAAGGAGTCAGCCAATGGCTAAGACATCAATGGTTATGCGAGAAAAGAAGCGCGCCAAAATAGTTGAAAAATTCGCCGCCAGGCGGATTGCGTTAAAAGCAGTCATCCACGATATCAAAGCCAGTGATGAAGAAAAGTGGGAGGCGCAGATCAAATTGCAGAAATTGCCGCGTGATGCGAGTCCGACTCGCCAACGGCGACGTTGTCGAATCACGGGCCGGCCGCATGGTGTTTATCGCAAATTCGGATTGTGTCGGCACAAATTGCGTGAAGCAGCCATGCGCGGCGATGTGCCTGGCTTAACCAAGGCCAGCTGGTAAGCGGGAGCAGAATTATGAGCATGACAGATCCTATCGCTGATTTTTTGACCCGTATTCGTAATGCGCAGATGGCCGGGAAACCGACAGTGTCCTGTCCTTCTTCCAAGATCAAAGTGGCTATCAGCAAAGTACTTGAGAACGAAGGTTATATAGACAGCCATAACATTGAAAGTGAGGAAGGCAAACCGGTACTGACGATTAATTTGAAGTATTTTCAGGGCCGACCGGTGATTGAGGAGATCAAACGGATTAGCCGACCGGGGCTGCGATATTACAGCGCTTCCGAAGATCTGGCTGAAATACGTGCCGGGCTCGGCATTTCAATCCTGTCCACCAACAAGGGATTGATGACTGACAAACAGGCCAAGGCTGCCGGTATCGGTGGCGAAGTGCTGTGTACCGTTTTCTAACATCGAGCAAATTGAAAGCAGAGAATTTTTATGTCAAGAGTGGCGAATAACCCGGTTGTATTACCCAAAGGAGTGGAGGCCAATATCAGTGCCTCACAAATCTCCGTTAAGGGTGGCAAAGGCAATTTGAACCTCAATGTTCACAGCAGTGTCGCCATCACCAAAGACGGCGACAAACTGAAATTTGCTGCCAGTGACAACAGCCGTGCAGGCAATGCGTTGGCTGGTACGTTTCGCGCGCTGGTGAACAATATGGTGATCGGGGTCACCAGTGGCTTCCAGAAAAAACTGGAACTGCAAGGCGTGGGATATCGGGCAAAGGCACAGGGCAAGGTTTTGAACCTGACCCTGGGGTATTCGCATCCGATCGACTACAAACTGCCGGACGGCGTTACGGCCGAGACTCCGTCACAGACTGAAATTCTGATTTCGGGAGCGGACAAGCAGAAGGTTGGCCAGGTGGCTGCAGAAATTCGAAGCTTCCGTGAGCCGGAACCGTACAAGGGCAAAGGTATACGCTACTCGAATGAGCAGGTATATCGCAAAGAAGCGAAAAAGAAATAGGGCTTGATGAGATGAGCGACAAGAAAGTAGCTCGCCTGCGACGCGCAAGGCGCTCCAGAGCGAAAATCAGCGAGTTGAAAGCGAACCGTCTGTGTGTGTTTCGCACACCCCGGCATATCTATGCACAAATCATTTCGCCAAATGGAAATGAAGTGCTGGCAACCGCTTCGACACTGGACAAGTCAGTACGCGACGGCAAGACCGGTAACAAAGAGGCTGCTGTGAAGATAGGGGCCTTGATTGCCGAACGGGCCAAGGCGGCCGGAGTAAACAAAGTGGCGTTTGATCGTGGTGGCTATGCCTATCACGGCCGCATCAAAGCGCTGGCTGACGCTGCACGTGAAGCCGGACTGGAATTTTAAGGGTTGAATTATGGCATTTAAAGAAGAGCAAAGCCGGAACGAAGAAGGCCTGCAGGAGAAGCTGATCCAGGTTAACCGTGTTGCCAAAGTGGTAAAGGGTGGACGTATTTTCGCGTTCACGGCTTTGACAGCTGTCGGTGACGGCAATGGTCGGGTTGGTTTTGGTCGCGGCAAGGCGCGTGAAGTGCCGGCTGCCATTCAGAAAGCGATGGAAGCGGCACGCCGCAATATGATCAGTGTCAGTCTGGACGGGCATACCTTGCAGTACCCGATCAAATCCCGGCACGGTGCTTCGCGGGTTTATATGCAACCGGCATCGGAAGGTACCGGCATCATTGCCGGCGGCGCGATGCGAGCGATTCTGGAACTGGCCGGTGTGCAAAACGTATTGGCCAAATGCTACGGATCGACCAATCCGGTAAACGTGGTACGAGCGACCTTTAATGGCCTCAAAACCATGCGCTCACCTGACGATATCGCCGCCAAACGCGGCAAAACAGTTGAAGAGGTTCTGGGGTAGCGTATGGCAAACAAGATGATCAAGGTCACCCTGGTGCGCAGTCCGGCTGGCAAGATGGGCAGACATCGGGATTGTGTAAAGGCGCTGGGACTCAAGCGTATGCACCACACTGTGGAAGTGCAGGATTCTCCTGCGGTGCGCGGATTAATCAGCAAGGTCAGCTATATGCTGGCCGTAGAAGGCGAATAGAAGGCGAATAGTCGCCGCACAGGCAATGAGGAATTGGAAATGCGATTGAACACGATAGCACCAGCCGCCGGCAGCACCAGGCCCAAAAAGCGACTCGGTCGTGGCATCGGCAGTGGTCTGGGCAAGACTTCAGGCAAGGGTCACAAAGGCCAGAAGGCGCGCAAGAGTGGTGGTGTAAGCCCCGCATTCGAAGGCGGCCAGATGCCGATTCATATGCGCCTGCCGAAATTCGGCTTCAGTTCCCGTATTGGCCGTGTCACCTCGGAGATACGCACCAGCGAACTGGCCAAGGTAAAAGGCGATGTAGTGGATATCGCCTCGTTGCGTAAGGCCAACCTGATTACTGCCAACATCAGCCGGGTAAAAGTCATGTTGTCAGGCGCTGTGAGCAGACCGGTTACCGTACAGGGACTGGGTGTGACAAAAGGCGCGCGGGCCGCAATTGAGGCCGCCGGCGGCAAAGTAGTGGATGAAGAAAAGCACCAGCAGGTCAAGCAGGGCAAGCAGAAAAAGAAAACTCCAAAACCGGCAGCCCAGCCCGAGTAAACAGATAACCAAATAGTTCAACGACGAATCAGCATCAAATGGCACAGAAACCTAACATTAATCCGGAAAACATCGGCGCAGGACTTGGCGAGCTGAAGTCACGTCTGTTGTTTTTGCTGTTGGCGCTGCTGATCTATCGAATCGGCACACATATTCCGGTACCGGGTATTGATCCATTACAGCTGGCCCAGTTCTTTGACCGCAACGCCAATACTTTTGCCGGCATGATCAACATGTTTGGTGGTGGTGCGCTGGAGCGCATGAGTATCCTGGCGTTGGGAATCATGCCGTATATCTCTGCCTCCATTATCATGCAACTGCTGACAGCAGTAAGTCCGCAGTTGGAACAGCTGAAAAAAGAGGGCGAGTCCGGACGTCGCAAGATTACCCAATACACCCGCTACGGTGCTCTGGCGTTGGCAACTGTGCAGGGCACCGGCATGACCGTTGGTGTGCTCGCGCCAATGGCCTACAACCCCGGCGTGGTTTTCAATCTGACCGCGATCATTTCACTCATTACCGGGGCCATGTTCATGATGTGGCTGGGCGAACAAATTACCGAACGCGGTATCGGCAATGGCATTTCCATGCTGATTTTTGCTGGCATAGTCGCCGGATTTCCCGCAGCCATCGGATCCTCGCTGCAGCAGGCTTACGAAGGTCAGATCAACGGCGTGCTGTTGCTGCTGGTAGCGGTTATCGCAATAGGGGTTGTGGCTTGCATCGTATACGTGGAACGGGCACAACGGCGCATCACGGTAAACTACGCAAAACGCCAGCAAGGGCGCAAGATGTACCAGGCTCAGGCCAGCCATCTCCCGCTCAAGATCAATATGGCAGGTGTGATCCCGGCGATTTTTGCCAGCAGCATTCTGGTATTTCCGGCTTCAATCGGCACCTGGTTCGGTCAGACCTCGGAAGGCTTCAGCTGGCTGCAGGATCTGGCGTTGTTGATTGGCCCGGGGCAACCCCTCTATATCATTATCTTCAGCGCGCTGATCATATTCTTCTGTTTCTTTTATACCGCCCTGGTTTTCAACCCCAGGGATGTTGCCGACAATCTGAAGCGCTCCGGTGCATTTATTCCCGGTATTCGTCCTGGCGAACAGACCGCCAAGTATATAGATGGTGTGATTACCCGGTTGACCATGTTTGGCGCAATTTATATCACCCTGGTCTGTCTACTGCCCAACTTCATGCAGATGATGGCAAACGTACCGTTCCAGCTGGGCGGAACAGCGCTGCTAATCGTGGTAGTGGTGACAATGGATTTCTGGTCCCAGGTGCAATCGCATCTGATGGCCCACCAGTATGACTCCCTGATGAAGAAGTCCCGCCTCGGCAGTTACGGTCGCAGCGGAATCTAGTCAAGGGAAAGCGGAGAAACAAAATGAAAGTCAGAGCATCAGTAAAGAAAATTTGTCGCAATTGCAAAATGATCAAGCGCAATGGTGCAGTGCGGGTCATCTGCAAGGAACCCCGTCACAAGCAACGGCAGGGTTAGGCCTGGCAGCAATGGTTGCAATTTTAACCGTCTGCACCTATTCTTTGCGCCCTTTGCAAGGACGGCTGAGAGATTGACAGGATGTTTTTAACTAGCTGAAATTATTGAAGAAATAGAAAGAGAGCAATGGAGTAAACTATGGCCCGTATCGCCGGTGTCAACATACCAGATAACAAACATATCGTAATTTCGCTGCGGTATGTGTATGGGATCGGGCCAACCCGGGCCAGATCCATATGCGCGAAGAGCGGCATTGTTCCGTCGACCCGCACCAGTGAGCTGTCTCCGGATCAACTGGATCACCTGCGTACCGAAGTGGCCAGGTTTACCGTTGAAGGCGACCTGCGCCGCGAGGTGTCGATGAATATCAAGCGCCTCATGGACCTGGGTTGTAACCGTGGTATCAGGCACCGTCGTTCTTTGCCGGTACGTGGGCAGCGGACCAAAACCAACGCTCGAACCCGTAAAGGTCCGCGCAAGCCGATCAGGAAGTAGTCAGTAAGCTTGTTTTGGGACCTGGATCAGGTTTTTAACAACATAAATTTTTTATAAGCGTCAAAGTTGAGTCGGAAACAATTATGGCCAAGCCAGCAGCAGCAAATGTGACAAAGAAGAAGGCGCGCAAAGCCGTGATCGACGGCATCGCCTTTATTCATGCGTCGTTTAACAACACGATTATCACCATCACCGACCGGCAGGGTAACGCGCTCAGCTGGGCGACTTCTGGTGGATCCGGATTTCGCGGTTCGCGCAAGAGCACCCCGTTTGCCGCCCAGGTCGCAGCAGAGAAAGCCGGCAAGGCAGCGGTGGAACTGTACGGACTGAAGAATCTGGACGTGAAGGTCAATGGCCCCGGCCCAGGTCGCGAATCAGCTGTGCGGGCACTGAATAATTGCGGACTCAAAGTGAACAATATTACCGATGTTACACCGATCCCGCACAATGGTTGTCGTCCACCCAAGCGACGACGTGTGTAAAGGGTCAGCAAGGATTACAGGAGAAAAATATGGCCCGTTATCTCGGCCCTAAATGCAAGCTATCCCGACGTGAGGGAACAGATCTGTTCCTCAAAAGCGGTGTGCGTCCGATCGACAGCAAATGCAAGACGGAAACTCAACCTGGTCAGCATGGCCAGCGACGGGGACGGCTGTCCGATTACGGTGTGCAACTACGCGAGAAACAAAAAGTACGTCGAACTTACGGCATACTTGAAAGACAGTTTCGCGGCTACTACAAGGAAGCGGCAAGACTGAAAGGAGCAACCGGCGAAAACCTGTTGCAGCTGCTTGAAAGCCGTCTGGATAACGTGGTGTATCGCATGGGCTTCGGCTGTACCCGTGCCGAAGCACGCCAACTGGTGTCGCATAAATCCATCATGGTCAACAGCAAACTGGTGAATATTCCTTCCTACCAGGTCATGGAGGGGGATGTGGTTGCAATTCGTCCGAAAGCCAGGGAACAGTTGCGTATCCGTGCAGCCCTGGATCTGGCCGGGCAACGCAGCGTAGTAGAATGGATAAACGTTGATCATAACAAGCTTGAAGGGCTATTTACCCGCAAGCCGGACCGCACAGATCTGCCGCCCGATATCAATGAAAACCTGATCGTAGAACTTTACTCCAAGTAGCAACTAACTCATTGCAACTGTAAAAGGTGGATTCATGCAAATTTCCTTGTCCGATTTTTTAACACCACACACGATCCAGGTCGAAGAGTTCGAAAAGTGTCACTCAAGAGTGGTGCTGGAACCTCTGGAGCGTGGTTTCGGACATACTCTTGGCAATGCCTTGCGTCGTATCTTGCTATCTTCCATGCCGGGAAGCGCTGTTGAAGAAGTTGAGATTGACGGAGTGGTGCATGAATACAGCACCATTGAAGGTGTGCGAGAGGATGTCATCGAAATTCTGTTGAACCTGAAAGGCATCGCGATTGTGCTGAATGCCGGCGACGAAGCTGTGCTGTCACTGAACAAGAAAGGTCCTGGCGTAGTAACTGCCGGTGATATCAGCCTGAGTCACGATGTGGAAATCGTCAATCCAGATCATGTTATTGCTAATTTGAATGAAAATGGTGAGCTCAACATGCGCCTGACGGTACGCAAAGGACGCGGTTATTCACCGGCTGACAGTCGCGCGTCCGATGAGGATGAAACCCGCGCCGTAGGCAAACTGTTACTGGATGCTTCCTACAGTCCTGTTTCCCGGGTCTCTTATTCAGTTGAAAGCGCACGGGTAGAACAACGAACTGACCTGGACAAACTGATCATTGATCTGAAGACCAATGGCTCCATAGAGCCGGAAGAAGCGATTCGTCGTGCCGCAACCATTCTGCAACATCAACTGGCAGTGTTTGTTGATCTGCAGAGCGAAGTGGTCGCAGAGCCGGAAGAGCGGGAGGACGAAATCGATCCGATTCTGCTGCGACCGGTGGATGATCTGGAATTGACCGTGCGATCAGCCAATTGCCTGAAAGCTGAAGATATCTACTACATCGGTGATCTGATTCAGCGAACCGAAGTGGAATTATTGAAAACCCCGAACCTGGGCAAGAAATCACTGACCGAAATCAAGGACGTACTGGCGACCCGCGGCCTGTCACTGGGCCTGCGACTTGAAAACTGGCCGCCAGCCAGCCTGAAATCCGACGATAGAGCTGCCTGAGAGAAGATAGGAAACAACTATGCGACATCGTAACAGTGGAAAACAACTGAGCCGCAACAGCTCACACCGTAAGGCCATGTTTCGCAACATGACTGCATCATTGGTGGAACACGAAATCATTCGTACCACCGTGATCAAGGCCAAGGAACTGCGCTCTGTTGCTGAGCCGCTAATAACGCTGGCAAAGAAGGACAGTGTGGCCAATCGCCGGCTGGTCTTCAACCGTACCCGCGACAAAGCCGCAGTAGGTAAATTATTTACGGTGCTGGGTCCACGTTACGCCGATCGACCGGGCGGCTATATTCGAATATTGAAATGTGGTATTCGCCCGGGAGACAGCGCTCCGATGGCATATGTTGAACTGGTTGATCGACCGGTTGAAGTGGCCAGTGACGGTGACGCGCAGTCCGCAGCAGAATAAACCGGACTGCATTCATGCGGTCCGAATTGAAATTGACACGAGCCGGGAATTTCCTGGCTTTTGCGTTTTTGGGATTCGTAAAATCGCTCGACTGGAGTAGGGACACTGGAGTAGAGACACTTATAACTTAATAACTTAAGGATCAAATTTCTGACCGATTTCCGGTTTCGACGGCCTTAAGTTATTAAGTTATAAGTGTCCCTACCTATCAGTGTCCCTACCTATCGGATCACTCAACAGGCATAGCTATGATAAAAACTTTCAATCCTCCGGTCAGAACCTTGATGGGGCCTGGCCCTTCGGACGTGAGTCCGCGCGTATTGCAGGCGCTTTCCCGGCCGACAATCGGTCACCTGGATCCTGAATTCGTCAGAATGATGGACGAACTCAAGGAGCTGCTGCAGTACGCATTTCAAACCAGGAACCGTCTCACGCTGCCGGTATCGGCGCCGGGTTCGGCCGGTATGGAAACCGTATTTGTAAATCTGCTGGAGCCGGGAGACAAGGTTGTCGTCTGTCAGAACGGCGTGTTCGGCGGGCGCATGAAGGAAAACGTGGAGCGTTGTGGCGCCACTGCGATCATGGTGGAAGATCCATGGGGTAAGGCTGTCAGTATAGACAAGGTGGAGCAGGCGCTGTCAGACAATGCCAGCGTAAAAGCGTTGGCGTTTGTACACGCCGAGACCTCCACCGGTGCGCGCAGTGATGCCCGGACGCTTTGTCAGCTGGCAGCCCGTCATGGCTGTCTCAGTATTGTCGATGCGGTAACCTCTCTCGGTGGCATTGAACTGGATGTTGACGGATGGGGCATCGATGCCGTTTATTCAGGCAGCCAGAAATGCCTGTCTTGCATACCGGGACTGTCGCCGGTCAGTTTCAGCGAGCGAGCTGAAGCAGTCATTCGCGAGCGCAAGCAACGAGTGCAAAGCTGGTTTCTGGACTTGAATCTGGTCATGGCTTACTGGGGGGCCGGTGCAAAACGCGCCTATCACCATACTGCGCCGATCAATGCGCTTTACGGACTGCATGAGGCTTTACTGATATTGCAGGAAGAAGGACTGGCGCCGGCCTGGCAACGCCATCAAATGCATCATCAGGCGTTTGCAGCAGGCATTATCGCGATGGGGCTTGACTTTGTAGTGGCTGCAGGCGATCGACTGCCGCAACTCAATTCCGTCACGATTCCTGCTGGTATCGACGAGGCGAAGGTGAGAAATAACCTGCTCGACGAATACAACCTTGAAATCGGCGCCGGACTCGGCAGCCTTGCCGGCAAGGTCTGGCGTATCGGACTTATGGGTTTCGGCAGTCAGCGCAAAAACGTGCTGTTCTGCTTGTCTGCGCTGGAGTCGGTACTGGCTGACCAGGGAGTCTCTGTGCTTGCGGGCGCCGCAGTACAGGTCGCGCGCAGCGTCTACCGGAAAGCCGGAATCAGCTGAGTTACGGTCCCGGCAATGAGCGAAAAATGTCCATGTCTCCCGCAACGGAATTAGTGGGAGCCAGGCCAGATGCCGTTGGCGCTAGCCGGGATAATCCCGATCAAATTGTTTGCCCAAATAAATCCTGCTAGAGTAGCCCGACCTTAAGGGCGGTGGAGAGCGCATGGCGACCTTGATAAAAGACGAGCAGGAAGAACAGGAGTCAGTGAAGCCTGTCGCCAGGTTCGACTTTCAGCCACCACCGTTTTCAGATGCCATCGACGGACCGGATTATGCCAACTCCCAGGTCACGATTGATGTTTCCACGTCGCAGCGCATCAAGGGAAGACTGGCCAGTTATGATGCCGCTGCGGAAATGATCCGCGTTATTGAGCCGCGCAGAAATACTCCCGTAGAGCTTGATGTTCGCAACATTAAGTTTCTCCGTCTTGAAAAACCCTATCAGTTGACATTGGATGAACCGGATGCCGAGGACAAACTGCCGGGCATTGAGGTTGAACAGGATGCCAGGGGTTTTCAGGTAATATTCAAGGACCGCAGTGAGCTGGTAGGAAAGACCTATGGTTCTCGCGTAGATAAAAACGGCATCCACTTTTATGAACAGCAGAAGCTGGGTCGCAAGTGGCGATACTGCACCCATCTGTTTGTCTCCAAGGCCGCTATCGAAAGTTATGTGATCGGCGAGCAAATGGGTGAAATGCTGGTGCAGGAAAAGGCCATCAGCAAGGCCACTCTTGACACGGTCCTCAAGGAACAGCAAAGCGAACGCGCGAGGATGCTGGGTGACTATCTTGTATCCAACAAGATCGTCGATGCGGAAGAGCTGGAAAAAGCCCTGTCGCGGCAGAGACACATGCCCAACGTGCGCCTGGGCGAAATTCTGATCAGCGAAAACCTTGTCAGCGAAGGCCAGCTGCAGGAAGCGCTCAAGGATCAGAAAAAGAAACGCAAGAGTGCACTTGGCGAGATCCTGGTAGACAAGGGGGTTATTCAACGTGGACAGATTCAGCAATGTCTGGCCAAGAAGCTGGGCATCCCCTATGTCAATCTGCGCGAGTTCATCATTGAACCTGATGTGATTCGCATTCTGACGGCAGCCATCGCCTTCAAACACAAAGTGATTCCGCTGTATGTCTATGAGGGCAAGATTGTTGTTGCGATTGAAAACCCGATGGACTGGCAGGTCATCGAAGTGCTGAGTTTCAATGTCAACAAATATATCGAACCGGTAATGGCGTCGGCCGAGGATATCAACTGGGCCCTGCAGTTTTACTACACTGCCGAAGACATTGAGCAGACGATTGCCAACTTCGACGAAACCACAGAAAGTGAAGACGAAGATGATTCTTATGATGCCACGATATTTTCGGCGGTAGAGACTTCCCAGGTCACCGATAACGTCGTCGTCAAGATCGTCAATAAAATCGTTGAGGACGCACACCGGCAAAAAGTCTCGGACATACATATCGAGCCGGGCCAGGGCAAGCAGAAATTGATAGTCCGCTTTCGCAAGGACGGGCAATTGGCGGTCTACTACAAGTTTCCTCCCAAGTACCGTGCAGTGTTTGTTTCGCGCATCAAGGTAATGGCGCATCTGGATATCTCTGACAAGCGCAAACCGCAGGACGGCAAGATCAACTTCAAACACTATGGCGGATTGGATATCGAGTTGCGGGTAGCCACTATTCCAACCCAGGGCGGACTGGAAGATGTGGTTATCCGGCTATTAAGCGGCGGCAAGTGTATGCCGGTCAATGCCATCGGTCTGAGCAGCAACAATCTGGATCGGCTGCTTGATGCGGTGGCCCGACCTTATGGTTTGTATGTGGTATGCGGTCCGACAGGTTCCGGTAAAAGTACTACGCTGCATTCGATTCTCAATCACCTGAACAGCACTGATCGAAAAATCTGGACTGCCGAAGATCCGGTGGAGATCACCCAGACCGGACTGCGTCAGGTTGAGGTCAACGACAAGGTGGGAATGACTTTTGCCAACGCGATGCGAGCTTTCCTGCGCGCCGACCCGGATATCATCATGGTCGGTGAGATGCGCGACCAGGAGACTGCGGCGACCGCGATCGAAGCGTCACTGACCGGACACCTGGTATTGTCAACCCTGCACACCAACAGCGCGGCGGAGAGTATCGTGCGATTGCTGGATATGGGCATGGACCCGTTCAACTTTGCTGATGCCCTGCTTGGCGTATTGTCGCAACGATTAACCAAGACGCTGTGTACCTCCTGCAAAAAGCCCTATCACCCTGAGCGAATGGAAATCGAGTTCCTGGCCCGCGAATATTGCCAGGAAGGACTGACCGATATAGAGCGCAGTGAACCGACCAAGGAAGAAATCGATGCGCAAATCAAGCAATGGGAACAGGCATTTGCTTCCAAGGAAGGATTCACCTTTTACAAGGCGCCGGGCTGTCTTGATTGTCTTGATACCGGCTATCGTGGTCGCATGGGTGTCCACGAACAGTTGATTACTACGCCAACCATCAAGCAGCTTATTCTGCGCCGGGCTCCGGCGTCGGAAGTTCACCGCGAGTCGATCCGGTCGGGCATGCACACGCGTCGTCAGGACGGTATCGAGAAGATCCTGCTGGGCTATACCGATTACACCCAGATACGTACTCTCTAAGTTTCTCGGTCATTTGTCCGGGCATTAAAAAACCCGCCGTTTTCTTGCAACGGCGGGTTTTTGTTTTCTGGCCGACCCTACAGATTAATGCGCCGCAGCTGCTGCCGGTTCGTCCGATGGCAAGGCCATCGCGGTCAGTTTTGGACCGGTTTGCAGAATGATGTACTGCCGACCTTCGTGCACCCAGGAGCTCATGCCGTAACTGCTGCGCGCCGGTACTTCAATGGCACCGACTTCTTCGCCGCTTGCCTTGTCGATGGCATACAACATTGGGGTCCCGTCGCTGTCCACATCGGAGTAGATCAGCATGGTCGCGGTCGCAACCATCGGCACCAGGTTGCCGGTACCGGTATTGCCAATATCCATTCCCTGAATTGCCGGATTTTCCAGGATCCGCGCCGGGGTCCGACCGGTAGGAATCATCCAGGCGTGCTCACCGGTATTCATGTCGATCGCAGTGATACGGCTATAGGGTGGTTTGTAGATCGGAATATTGGCCGGATGACGTGGTGCACCGGCACCGGGACCATTGGCATACTGGGCAAACGTAGTCCCGGTAGGTTTCTCGTACTGCAAGTCCGCTTCCTCGCCAGGTACGAGTTGCACTGGGCTGCAGGCAGTATGGGAGGACACGTACAGGTAACCCGAAGTAGGGTCGGCCACTGCAGGAGCCGTGATATTGGCACCACCGCCGCCGCCCGGGCAGAACATCGCAGCGCGCTTGCCCAGTTCATTGCCAACATGTATTGGCGGCAGGAACAGTGGCCCCATCTGGTACTCAGCCATGGCTTCAATAGCCTGCTGTCTGAGTTGTGGAGTCCAGTCCACCAGATCATTAATCGTTATCCCCTGGATATCAAAGGGAGCCGGTTTGGTCGGGAAGGGCTGGGTCGGAGAGAGTTTTTCCCCGGGTACGATTGACTGGGGAACCGGTCGCTCCTCAATCGGCCATAGCGGCTCACCGGTGAGGCGGTTGAACGCGTAAACATACGACTGTTTGGTGATCTCCATTACTGCCGGAACCCGACCGCGACCTGGCATATTCAAATCCAGCAATACCGGTGCTGCCGGATTGTCATAGTTCCAGATATCGTGGTGAACCATCTGGAAGTGCCAGCGGCGTTCACCGGTTTTGACATCCAGCGCAATCAGGCTGGTGCCATACAGATTGTCACCGGGACGGAAGCCACCGTAGTAATCGATAGTGGCACCGTTGGTCGGGATATAGACCAGACCGGCCTCGGCATCGGCGGAAATCGGTGCCCAGGACGACACATCACCGGTCCATTGCCAGGCATCGTTCTCCCAGGTTTCATGACCGTATTCACCCGGACGTGGAATGACATTGAACTTCCACAGGAATTCACCGGTGCGGGCACTGTAGGCAAGGATGTCACCGGGAATATTCTCGATCCTCGATTGATGGTATCCCTGTTCGGCGGAATTACCGACGATGACCACATCATTGACTACGATGGGTGGGGAAGAAGAAGTTATATAGCCGGTTTCCAGCGGGATGCCACGATACGGATCATAGGGATGCCCCAGGTCGGCCAGCATGTCCACCACGCCGGTTTCCGGGAATCCCTCGATTGGCACCGGTTGCCCGAAGCCTGCCAGCGGTGCGCCGGTTTCTGCATCCAGAGCGGTCAAAAAGAAGGCCGGTGAAATGATATAGACCACGCCACGCCCATCTATCTCGGCAAATCCGACTCCCTTGCCATAGTCCGCGCGCATCGAATATTCCTGCCGTTCGGTGTTGGGTTCCCGATAGGACCAGATCGTTTCACCGGTCTTGGGGTCTATCGCGACGACATGTCGGCGCGCCCCGGCCACGGTAAACAGCATGCCGTTCATATAAGTCGGTGTAGAGCGGCCGCTCTGGGCCTGAAAGCTCGAACCGTCCCATTCCCAGGCCACTTCAAGATCCTTGAAATTGTCTTGTGTAATCTGGGCGGCTGGAGTGTAGCGAGTGTGGGCGTAATCGTTGCCCAGGCTGAACCATTCAATAGTGTCCTGGCCAATCACCATACCGGGAACCAGTAACATAAACCCGGTCACCAGCGACCAAAGTTTTCTCATTCTGGTGGGCTTGCCCGGGGTATAAATCGGGTTGCTTGTTGTCATTGTTAACCTCACAGGAGAAGAGCGAAACAGTTTGCGTTAACGCCGCAAATACCGCGTTTTAGCGATGCCAAGGCTACCGCACGGCTATGGCGATGTCCATGCCGAGCGCAGGTCGGTAATGGAATTGGGGCGAACTGTCGGCGACTGGTCTAAAGCGTGAATCCCAGGCTTGCCAGCTGATTGCCAAGCTGCTCTCTCTGCTGCGCGTCGAGAGCCAGCAAAGGTGGTCTTAGCCGATGCCATTCCGGGTCCTTGTTAAACCGGGCCAGGGTTGATTTCAGTGCTGGAATCATCGGCAGGTTCTGATAAATCCCGCGTAGCTGATCGAGATCTGCCTGACGTTGGTCGGCATCAGGGTCGGTGTAGTGCTCGTACAACCGGCGTATGCCTGTCGGATTAACATTGACCGTCGCGGAAATACAACCGGCGCCGCCATGACGCATGGTCTGCAACAGGAAGCTCTCTGATCCGCAGAAAACGCGAAAATCATCGAGCCCTGCCTGCAATAATGCCAGGGTATTCTGCCAGTTACCGGAGCTGTCCTTGATGCCAGCGATGGTCTCGGGAAAGTCACGTACCAGCCTTTGCACCAGAGACAGGGACAGGGGAACGTTGGACACCGGCGGAATGTGATACAGATAAATCTGCAGGCGCTGGTCGCCCACCCGTTGAATGACCTCGGCATAAAACCGGTACAGGCCCTCATCGCTGACATTCTTGTAGTAAAACGGCGGCAGCATCAGAACGCCGCGACAGCCGAGATTGACAGCGGTCGAGGTAAGGCGCACAGCATCGGTGAGAGAGCAACTGCCGGTACCCGGCATCATTGATCCGGGGTTGACGCCGGCGGCGACCAGTCCGGCCAGCAATTCGCTTTTTTCCTCTGTCGACAGGGAGTTTGCTTCGCTGTTGGTGCCAAAAACCGCCA
>JBBDXV010000158.1:7180-17736 GCA_040902165.1 Pseudohongiellaceae bacterium | reverse complement strand
CCTGAGCGTCCGTCTTAAGCCACAAAACCACAGCAGGTAATATCGTCTTTATGTACCTAGACTACTTCTCCCTCGACCGTCACCCGTTTCGTATTACCCCGGATCCCTCCCTGTTCTATTCCGGTGGTTATCAGGGCCGGGGTGTGATTCTGGATGCGCTGGTTTACGCGATTGAGAACGGTGAAGGCATAGTAAAAGTAGTAGGCGAGGTTGGCAGCGGCAAGACCATGCTGTGCCGGATGCTGGAAGAAAGACTGCCGGATACGACAGAAGTCGTCTATCTCGCAAACCCGAGCCTGACGCCGCATGAAATTCTCTATGCCGTAGCATTCGAATTGAAGTTGCCGGTACGTCCGGATACACAAAGACTCATGGTCATGCAGCATCTGCAGTCCTATTTGCTTAAACAACATGCTGCCAACCGCAAGGTATTGGTCATTATCGAGGAAGCTCAGGGCATGCCGGTGGAAACGCTGGAGGAAATACGTTTGTTCAGCAATCTTGAAACGCACCGGGACAAACTTCTGCAGATCGTGCTTTTCGGGCAGCCCGAGCTGGATGAAAACCTGGCAAAACGCAATATTCGCCAGTTAAAGGAGCGAATTACGCACAGTTTTTACCTGTCGCCTTTGACGCGTGACGAAATCAGCGAATACATTCGCTTCCGTCTGCAGGCGGCAGGTTGCCCCTGTCCGCAATTATTCAGTCCGGCGGCGATCGGTATGATTGCCAACGCATCTGGCGGTCTGACTCGTCGAGTCAATATTCTGGCAGACAAGGCTTTGCTTGCGGCCTATGCTGAGTCGGCAACCCTGATGCGACCCCGGAATAGTGAAAATCTGATGGCGCCGGTCGTCATGAAACGCCACGTTCAGGCGGCGGCCAGGGACAGTGATTACCGTTTCGGATTTTTCAACCGCTTGCGATTACTCGGCGCAGGTACATTCATGCTGATATTGCTTGCCGGGATTCTGGCCTGGCCGTTAGGCAATAGTAACAGCGCCTCTGAGCATCCAGCGTTCACCAGTCACGGAGTAGAAAATTGATCATGACACTGTGCCAACGAAAACAGGTTTTACTGCGGGTGTTATTGATTGCTGCACCGGTATTGCTTTCATCCTGCGCAAGCAACCAGGATGGCCAGCCAGAAAGCGATTTCGCGAATCGGCACATCGTGGCACCGGAACCGATCTCGAGCGCAGAAATTCCGGATATCGTCAGACCCCTTCCTCTGGTTACAGCACCACAGAGCGAGCCGCTGATGGAGTTTTATTCCGTGGTGGTGCAGGATGTACCGGTGCGTGAATTGTTGTTTGCGATGGCGAGAGATGCACAACTGAACATCGATGTGCACAATGCCATCAGCGGCAACATCAGCCTGAACGCGATCGACCAGACATTGCCGCAGATTCTGGAAAGAATCTCCCGACAGGTGGACATTCGCTGGAATTTTGTCCGTTCCGATTATCTGGTGGTCGAACCGGATCTGCCGTTCCTGCGCAGTTACCATATTGACTATGTAAACGTGGCACGCAGTTCTGCGTCAGAAGTAAGCGTTTCCTCAGCTGTTACTGGTGGTGATGGTCAGGTGGGTGATGCGAATAATTCCACGACTACGCTAAATCAGGCGACTTCCAACGATTTCTGGCAGACCCTTGAAAGTAATTTGAATGCCATGCTCGGTGAGTCAAATGATATTGATGCGACCTCCAGCAATATTATCGTTAATCCGGAAAGTGGCCTGGTGACAGTGCGGGCGAATTCCCGTGAACAGGCGTCGATACAGGGGTTTATCGATTCCGTCCGCACGCGCTCCATGTATCAGGTAATGATAGAAGCCACGGTGGTGGAAGTGAGTCTGAACGAGCGTTTCCAGTCGGGAGTCGACTGGTCCATGCTGGCGCGGGACAGCGGTCAGGTATCGTTTGTCCAGGATCTGACCGGGCTCAATCTCGCCGCCTCGCCCACAAATGTACTTACCATCGACAAGTCTTCCGGCCCCGATGCCATAACTGCCACTATCCGGTTACTTGATCAGTTTGGCGATTTGAAAGTATTGTCCAGCCCGAAACTCATGGCGTTGAACAACCAGACAGCCATGCTGCGTGTAGTGGACAGCCGGATATATTTCACCATTGATGTCGAAGCCGGAACCGCGGCGACTTTTAGCAGTCCGGCATTGCCTCCAACCTATACCAGTGAAGTGCATACAGTGCCGGTGGGGTTCACCATGGCGGTCACACCGCAAATCAGTGAGAATGACCAGGTTACCCTTAACGTGCGACCGACTATTTCCAGAATTATCCGTTTTGTAGATGATCCCAACCCGTTATTGGCTGACTCCGGCGTAGTGAATTCAGTACCGGAAATCCAAATTCGCGAAATCGAGTCCATCATGAAAGTGGACAGCGGGCAAATTGCAGTTTTGGGCGGCCTGATGCAGGACTCCCTGGATGCAAGTTCTGCCGGGTTGCCCGGAGTAAGCAAATTACGTGGCCTGGGCAATCTGTTCAAATATCGCGACGACAGTATGGTCAAAACGGAACTGATAATATTTATTCGTCCGGTAGTCGTGCGCAATGCCAGCATCAATGGCGACCTGGAAAGATTCGGTGAATTCCTGCCGACCGCCAGCGCCGACCTGAATTCCCGCTACAATCCTGCTGGCGGGTTTCAGAACGGCAACTAAGCAAGAGACAAGCCCATGAGTTTATTGATGGATGCGTTGCGCAAAGCCGAAGAACAAAAGCGCAAGGCACAGCAGGATGCAAAATCGGAAACGGCCACGGCATCGCCCGTGGGCGAAGTAAAATCCTCTGACGCCGCGACAAAACCCAGCGCGCTGACCCTGGAACCACAGGTTGGCGCAACGCCCGACCAACCAACAGTCGAGAGTTCGCTTGAGGTTCCCACCTGGCTTGGGCGTGCCAAACGCAAAACCAGGCAATCCATCCCCGACGTTGAATTGCAACTGGAGGACATTGTTCCGGCTCAGCAAGCAGAAGTCGCAGAAACCGGGACTATTGAACCTCCAGCCGCGCCAGAGAAAGAGAGAGAACCAGAGCCGTCATCGTCTCGAACCGAATCGGCCGCCGGGGTCAGCGGGACTGAGGTCATTCCGGCACCGAATCCTTCCATGCCGGAGACATCGTCAAAACGAATTCCCCAGACTCAGCGATCTGCCGCCGACGGTGCAATCCATCGTAGTCAGGCCAATGCGGTGTTTGCCGCCAAGGTCAATGTCGCCAGACAAAAGACACACAGGCGCGTGATGGTACTGAGCGCGCTGGGATCGGTGATGGTGATACTGGTATTCGGTGGGATGTATTTCTTCCGTGATAGCGGTGGCGGTCTGCAGGTATCCATTGAAGGCTTTGATCCGAATCTGCAATCCCCGCCGATGCCGGTAGCCGAGGCTGCCGTCGAGGCGGTGGCCCTGACCGACCCTCAAGTCGTTGAGTCGGTGACAGAGTTGGACCCCCGGATAGAAGAATTAATCCCGTTGCCAGCGACCGAGATTCCTGAAGCAATTGCCGAATCGCCGGCGCTGGTAGTCGGGCAGAGGGCTGGCGGGCAAACCGCCGATACGGCAACGCCTGTCGACCCGGTGGTGGAACTCAGAAATATTCTTGCAGAAGAAATTCAGCCGACTTCGCAGGCGACTGAATCTGCGCTGCTCCCTGTTACCGTGCCCGAGGTTGTTCCTCCTGTGTCTTCCATAACGTTTGTAAGGCGGGAGGTTTCTGCCGGTATTGATCCAGTCATTAGCCAGGCATTCGCCGCCTATCAGGCCGGCGATCTTGACCAGGCCCGGTCACTTTACCAGCAGGTTCTGTCTGCATCCCCTCTGCACCGGGATGCCTTATTGGGCATGGCGACCATAGCAAGAATCAATGGCGAGAACCTGGCGGCAAGGGATTTCTATACTCGGCTACTTACCAGAGATCCGGCCGACCCGGTGGCGCGAGCCGGCATGCTGGAATTGGTGCCGTCAGGCAATACCGTGTCACAGGAGCGTCAGTTGCGCCAGATGCTGGAACGATATCCGGGCGAAGCGCCTCTGGCTTTTGCGTTGGGAAATCTTCTGGCGTCCCAGCAGCGCTGGTCTGAAGCACAGCAAGCCTATTTTGATGCTTTACAGATCGCACGTGCCGCCAGTGCTGCTGCGATCAATCCGGACTATGCGTTCAATCTGGCCGTGAGCCTGGATCATCTTGGTCAGTCTGCTGCAGCCTTGACTTTCTATCGCCAGGCGCGGGAGTTCGCCGCCGTACATCCGGCCGGTTTCGATCTGACCGAGCTGGACCGGAAGCTAGCCAATGCCGATCGGAGTCTTGCCCCATGAACCGGACGTCGGCCGCGCCTGCAGCCAATAAACTCGGTGATTTGTTGATAGAGAAGGGTGTAATCACCGAGGATCAACTGCGCATTGCCCTGCTGGAACAGAAAACCCGCAAGAAACGTATTGGTGCAGTGCTCATCGAGATGGGCTTTGTCACCGATTCCATCATCCGCGATGCGCTCAGTGAAAACACCGGATTCAGCAGCGTCGACCTGACCAACACGGTGATCAATGCAGAGTCCATTCGCATGGTCCCGCAGGAACTGGCACGGCGCTTCAAGGTATTGCCGCTCTCCTATGACAAGCATGCCAACAAACTGACTCTGGCCATGGCAGATACGTATAACATTGTGGCGCTGGACCAGGTACGAGCGATTCATGATCCTGGCCTGGATATCGTACCGGTGCTGGGTGCCGCCTCGGATATAAGCAGAATTATTGAAGAAATTTACGGCTTTGATCTTTCTATCGATGGAATTCTGCAGGAAATTGAAACCGGTGAAGTGGATTTTGAAAGTCTGCAGGCCGGGGGCGATCAATATCATCATCCCATGGTCAGGTTAATCAATGCGCTTTTGGCTGATGCGGTTCAGCGAAGTGCGTCAGATATTCACTTCGAGCCAGAAGAAGCGTTTCTGCGTATTCGTTACCGGATAGACGGTGTATTGCGACAGATTCGCAGTCTGCACAAAAGTTACTGGGCGGCAATGGTTGTGCGGCTCAAGGTAATAAGCAATATGAATATTGCGGAATCCAGAGCGCCGCAGGATGGTCGTGTGTCCATTGCCCTGCTCGGACGACAGATAGATTTTCGGGTAGCGTCGCAACCCACTACCCATGGTGAAAACATCGTGTTGCGTGTGCTGGATCGGCAAAAGGGAATCGTGCCGCTGGACAAGCTCGGCCTGTCGGAAACCAATTTTAATACCCTGCAGTTGATGCTGGCCAAACCGGAAGGCGTAATTCTGGTTACCGGACCGACCGGCAGTGGCAAGACCACGACGCTTTATTCGGTGTTGAACCATATCAATACCGAAGCAATCAATATCATGACCATGGAAGATCCGGTTGAATATCCGATGGCCATGATTCGTCAAACATCAGTCAATGAGGCAGCGAAGATGGGATTTGCCGAGGGAATCCGATCAATGATGAGACAGGACCCGGATGTTATTCTGGTTGGGGAAATTCGCGACCAGGTGACGGCGGATATGGCGTTCCGCGCTTCCATGACCGGTCATCAGGTCTACTCAACCCTGCACACCAACTCTGCAGTTGGTTCGATCCCGCGCCTGTCCGACCTGGGCGTGTTGCCGGATATTATCGCCAGTAACCTGATCGGTATTATCGCCCAGCGCCTGATTCGCAAATTGTGTAACAACTGTAAAGAAGCATCGCAACCCTCGGATCTTGAACGCCGGCTGCTTGGCCTGAATGGCTCAGGTGGAGAACAGAAAATATACCGAGCCAATGGCTGTCAGTCCTGTGAATTCACCGGTTATCGGGGACGAACCTCGGTGGTGGAAATCCTGAAAATTGATGATCAGCTGAACAAGCTGATTTCGCAACGGACACCGGCCCATCAATTGCTGGAGTCGGCATTGGCAAGCGGTTTCAAATCCGTTGCTGACGATGCCTGTCGCAGGGTCATAGACGGCACTACCAGTCTGGATGAAATTTCCCGGGTAGTGGATTTAACTGATCGCCTGGTCTCCTGAGCAGATAATGGCGCTTTTTCACTACAAATCCATTGACGGCAAAGGACGCAGCCATAGCGGCAAGATGGAGGCCGCCAACGAAAACGACCTGGAACTGCGGCTCAACCGCATGGGTCTTGATCTGATCAAAAGCAAATTCATGGAGGACCGAAGTCATTCCTCCAACGAACGCCTGATACGCAGAATTGATCTGATCAATTTTTGTTTTCATATGGAGCAGTTGACCCGATCCGGGGTTTCGATACTGGACGGGCTGATGGACCTGCGGGACAGCGTTGATCACGCAGCCTTTCGGTCGGTGATCGCAGCGGTAGTGGACGATATCGAGAATGGCAGAAAGCTGTCCGAGGCACTGGCCGAACATCCTGTGGTATTCGATGAAATGTTTGTCAATCTGATCGGGGCAGGAGAAGTAAGTGGTCAATTGCCGGATGTCTTTCAGTCGCTCAACAGCATGATCAAATGGCAGGATGAATTAATCTCTACTACCAAGAAACTGCTGATTTTCCCGATATTTGTAGGCACGGTGATTTTGGCGGTAGTTGGTTTCCTGATGATCTATCTGGTGCCGCAGCTGGTGGGTTTCATCGAGGGCATTGGACAGACTCTGCCGTTTCATACCAAGGCTTTGATAGCAACATCCGATTTTGTAGTTGCCTACTGGTGGCTTTTTACCGTTATACCGGTTGCATTGTTTATTCTCGTCAAGCTGGCAACCAGGTTCAGTATAAACGCCCGCTATTCGGTGGACTCCTACAAACTGCGGCTCTGGCAGATTGGTCCGGTGCTGAAAAAGATTCTGCTGTCACGTTTTGCCAATACCTTCGCGATGATGTACAAGGCGGGTATACCGATACTTCAGTGCATTCAGGTCACTGAGCGAGTTGCCGGCAATGAAGCGATTCGCGTCGCGCTGGTGCGGGCGCGAGAGAAAATCCAGGAAGGCGTCGGCGTATCGGCGGCATTTGATTCAACCGCACTGTTTCCGCCTTTGGTAGTGCGTATGATCCGTGTCGGAGAGACGACCGGGGAACTGGACAAGGCGCTTGTGAACGTCAGCTATTTTTATGATCGCGATATCAAGGATTCAATAGACAAGGTGCAGGCCTTGATCCAACCGGTCATGACCCTCGTGCTGGGTGGCATATTGATGTGGGTAATATTGTCAGTGATGGGTCCGGTTTATGATTCGATCGGTAATATGCAGCTATGATTTACCATACAAAGGGTAGCCTCAATTGAATCTTTTCAAGCGTTCCAGTCATCGTACCCTGTTGATTGACTTCAAAGGGCTGACTGTGTTCGAGCTGTTCAGTGGCGTATTGCATGAAACCAGATATTTTTCTGCAGAGGATTCCGGCTACACGGACTTCCGCAATTACCTGGCCGACACACCGCCGACACCGCTGGTCATGATTGTGGACAGTATTGCTGAAGATTTTTATATCGAGACCATCGCACATGTGATGGTTACGGATCGCAAGGATTTGCTCAAGCGCAAACTGGATCAGCATTATCGCGGCATAGATTATCGCCATGCCCTGGTCATAGGACGGGAGGCGTCCGGCAGGCGCGATGACAAGGTATTGTTCAGCGCGCTGACCAGAAACCAGCAAATCGATCCCTGGATACGCTGTATTCTGAAAGAAGAAGTACCGTTGCGAAGCATTTCGTCGCCGGCATATATTTTTGGTCACTATCTCAAGGAACAGGGTTACCTGACTTCTGCGCATTTGCTGGTGGTGCACTGGGAGCTTAGCGGTGTAAGACAGACCTATCTGCTCAACGGACGCACTGTGTTCAGTCGACTGACACCCCTGCCGTCCGGTGACAATGCCAAACCTCTCTCCGAATCCATCATGGAACTCTGCAGTCAGTCACGGGAATATCTTGAAGCGGTAAAATTGCTGGAGCCGGCCCAGGCGCTGGACATTCAGATATTTTCACCGTTGCTTGATGATGAAGCCTTCGCAGGTCAAGGCGGGACTGCCACGATAAACCAGATAGCCCATCACAATACCAATCAGTTGCTCGACTCCAATCAATTCCTGGGCAGTGCCGAGCAAGTCACCGCCATTCTGTTATGTATCGATTTCGCCGCCCGCAGGGAGCCACCATTGAATATCTACGCGCCATCTGTTGCGCGCAGATTTTATCATCTCAAACTGGCCCGGCAGGCTATTTATTCGGCCTGTATCGTGATGCTGATGGCGGGGTTCTTACTGGCGGCACCAATATTTGATGATGCCCTCGGGAGTCGTGACCGGGCGGCAAGACTGTTTGCCCAGGCGGAACCAGTCAATGCCCAATACCAGGCGCTACGCGAACAGTTTCCGGAAACACCGATTCCTTCCCAGGCCATGGAACTGGCGGTTACGACGTTCAATCTTGTACAGGGACAGGCACAATCGCCCAACAACCTGCTGATTCAGGTTAGCCAGGTACTTGCAGAATTTCCCAATATCAGCCTCAGCCGGATCGAATGGCGGCTGAATTCCCGGGAACTCGATGGCCCCATCACCCAATCGCTATTGGATGATGTCACCAGTGTTGGTCTTGTTCTGCAAGGCAATGTAACAGGTGTTGTAGGATTTCAACGTACTGACCAGCAGATACGCGACTTCAGTGCGGCGCTGGAAGCGATCCCGTATATCCAGGTCACGCCACAGCAGTTGCCGATTGAAAATTCTGCCCAGGTTTCAGTCAATACCACGGTGGATGATCAGCAGACGGCATCATTTTTCATTTTGAACCTGACCATGGAGCGCAGCCAGTGAGCCTGGGTCGAAGGGTTTTGCAACAGGATCTGTTCCTGCTCAAGTGGCAGTTTATCCTGATGGGGCTGGTGCTGATGACGGCGATTGGTCTCTATGCTGGTGCCTTGTATTATCGCAACGATATGCGCCGGGACGAGTTTATCTTCCGGACCAACTTTGACAATATCAACAATGAGCTGCAACAGATCGAAGAAGAACGCGCGGTAATACTTCAGTATATTGATGCATTCAATATCATGGCGCAGCGTGGAGTCCTGGAAGAAGAGAACCGGGTTGGGCTGCTGGAAGATATTCGACTTCTCAGAAACAGACATCGTTTGTTTCCGATTGAAGTGCAGATTCGTGAACAGGAACGCATACTGCTGCAATATCCCCTTGAAGTCGAAAATGTTGACGAGTTAATTTCCTTGCGGGCAAGCCGCGTTCAGCTTCGTATACCCTTGTTGCATGAAGCAGATCTCAGTCGTTTTCTCAGCGACTTTATCCAAACCGGACGGCTGCTGGTAGTCGAGAGATGTTTGCTTGAGCAGGCCTATACAAAGGATGAAGATTTTTACGAGATGACTGAACATGGTATCGCTACCTGTGATATTTATTGGTACACGTTGCGTCGCGAACAACCTGTTATCGAGGAAGAATTTCAATGAGAACCTTACTCCTGCTCGTGATACTGGTGACTGCATTTAAAGGAAATGTTCCGTACACCAGCGCGCAGTCACTCAATCGCCTATTCACCACTCCGACCCAACGGGCGCAACTCGACAGGATTCGCATCCAATCCATGGAGCCAGGCAATAGGCCTGGAAATGAAGCAGCGGAACCGGGGCCTGATGTTGTCGAGGCGGAATTGGAACAGGAGTTAGAAGAGGCGGTGCCGATTTTGCCGGAGGCAGAGCTCGTTTATTCACTGGGAGGCGCGGTCATCCGCTCGGATGGATCCATTAACGTCTGGATCAACGGTAGACTCTTTGATCTTGAATCACTGCCACAGAATATGGAGTTGCTGTCGCCTTTTACGCAGGGGCAATTACGCATTACAGATCCGCGCAGCCGCAGCGTTTATCTGGTAAAGCCTGGCCAGACCCTGAATTTGACCACAGGGAAACTGTTCGAGACCTACCAGTTGACCTCGGGGACTATTGATCCGGCACCGGCATCGACTGGCCAGTCTACAGCGCCTCCCGGTCAGCCATAAGCTTGCGAACAAGGGCGGTTTATGCGAGAGAAACCTGACAATTTGCCATTGGCTGGCCGTCAGCACGGGGTCGCATTATTGTTGATGTTCATGCTGTTATTTGTGGCCGGCACCGGGGCGTTTATCAAAGTGCTGAGCAACAACAGGACGGAATTGCGACGTGAAGCCGAAACAATTGATGCTCTGGGGGAAGCCAGGGAGGCGCTGATTGGCTTCGCGGTGAGTTATGGAGATTATTATGGTGATGCCGGAGCAGGACCTGGTCATCTGGTCTGTCCCGATACCAATAATAATGCCGCAGAAAACCTGCCCTGCGCCAATAATGCGCTCGGGCGCCTGCCGCACAATATAGTGTTGCCCTCGGGAGAAACATTTTATTTTTCACAGTCCGGCGCCAATGCAGACCAGCAATTCTGGTATGCCGTCTCCAACAGTTTTCGCCGCAATCCGGCCACGGCGATCAATACGTCGATAGCAGGAGAATTGACCGTGGATGGGGTTACCGGAATCGTCGCCGTTTTACT
>JBBDXV010000158.1:0-7080 GCA_040902165.1 Pseudohongiellaceae bacterium | reverse complement strand
GCAACCGGCGCTTACCCGGCAGATCAAATTGTCTTTCAGGATCTGGTCAACGGTGTCTACAACGGCGGTGTAAGCCCCTTGCCGGCATGGTTTACTGCCAATAACTGGCTGGCCGCCAGCAACTACAGCAGAGTTGACAACGACAATGCTGCGGTCAATTTCAACGGTTGTAGTATCACCTATGGTTTCAGCTTTGCGGTCACCGCAATTACCAGGAACACATCTCTATGTTGAGGGTCAATGCAGCCAGATCGGAAATCGACAGCTCCGGCGGATTCAGCCTGATCGAGATGGCGGTAGTGTTGGTGATCGTATCTGTATTGCTGGGTGGATTACTCGTTTCAATAAGCCAGACCCAGGAATCAGGCAGGCGCAATGATGCCGAGGCGAAGCTCGACGAGATAATGCAAGCCTTATATGGCTATACACAGGCAACCGGCCGACTGCCTTGTCCGGCAACCGCGACCAGTAGCGGTGCCGAGGCTCCGGTCGGCGGTGGTGTTTGCACCCAGGCGTATGGATTTGTTCCTTCCGCCACCCTGGGATTAAGCGGCGCGGTCAATGCCGATGGTTTGCTTGTCGATCCCTGGTTAAGTCCCTATCGATATTCAGTCACGACATCCAATGCCAGTGCTTTTACGACTGCCAACGGTATGCGAACCACAACCATGTCCAGTCTGGCACCGGCGCTGCGAATCTGTGCAGATACTGCCTGTACCACGGTAATAGCCAGCGGTTTGCCGGTGGTCATCATGTCTCTGGGCGCCGACTGGGCGGTATTTGATGCCGGTGATCCTGAGGAAGTGGAAAACTCCGGCGAGGTTACCCTCAGTGGTTACCGGCATGGCAATGATGCAAACTTTGTTTTCCGAACTTATACCGAAGATAATTTTGACGACCTGCTGAGCTGGATGTCGGCCAGTATTCTGTATACCAAAATGATTGCTGCCGGACGACTTCCCTGACATGAACGACGAAACTGAAGCGGCAGATGAAAACGGTTCAGAAGTTGAGGAGGATGCAGAACAGCAGCCACTTATCCTGCTGGTAGAAGATGATCCGGCACTGCGGCTGATCCTGAAAAATGTACTGGAAACGAAAGGCTACTGCGTTCTGGAAGCACAGAGTCGCGCAACCGCCGAACCGGTTATCAAAGCCAACCCGGGCATCGCCGTCGTCATACTTGATCTTGGTTTGCCCCCATCGGCGCATACGACGATCGAAGGCCTGGGTATAATCCGGGCGCTGTCTGACGACCTGTTCCCGGGCAAAATAGTGGTGCTGACCGGTCAGGACGAGGAAAGTTCAGCCTTGGCAGCGATTCGCGAAGGCGCCTTTGATTTCCTGTCCAAACCCTCCAAGGCTGATGACATACTGAAAGCAGTACAACGAGCGCTGTTGTTCTATGAAAAAGAGCAGGCTCTGGCATCCGAAGGGCTTACCCGCCTGCAGTTCAATGCCCGTGTCTCTGATGGCTTGAAGGCAGTGCGTGAGGAAGCCGAGGAGAAGCTGGTAAAGCAGGTACTCAAGGACACCGGATTCAATGTTTACCAAAGTGCTGCGCGACTTGGGTTGAAACGGGAAAGCATTTATTACTTTCTCAAGAAATTCGGTATCAAGCGTGACGATAGCTGACTTATATCCTTATCTGATTCTGGTAGGCGGTACGATTATGCTGGCTACCGCGTGGCTGCTGTGGCAGGCACGCCGACGCGCACATATCACCAGTCAGCTGGTCAGCCTGAATGAAAGCCTGAGTTTTGATTTGCCGGATTTTCTGCGTAAATGCTGGAAGCCTCTGTCCCAGGCAGGATTCAAGGGCATCAACTGGCAATTGAGCTGGTTTGGTACAACGCTTTCCAACAGTGAAGGAGTAGAAGGAAACGTTTTCATCCAACGCAAGCTGGAAGTAGAGGAGATTTCCCTGGTGGTAAATCTGTATGACGGCCCCCGCAGGTTCGAACAGCGATATTTCAGTACCATATTATCCGAGAGTTTTTTCCTGCTCCTGCATATGGACATGTGGATAAAACTCGGTACGGTGCAGGGGGCATTTGCCCAGACTGCCAAACTGACAGTCTTTCTGCAGCATGACATGAAAAACCTGGTGCAACTGATAAGCCTGGTGGCAGAACAGCTTGAGGCGCCGGCGCAGGGCAATGAAGAAAAACTGCTGATCAGTCTGCGTGCAGTAATGCCGAGCCTGATGGACAGATCAGAACGATTCCTCAATACCCTTTCAAGTCAGGTTCATCAGGGGCAACGCCGGCTGGTCGATCTGGGTGATGCAATTCACAAAACAGCAAAAATATATGACCTGTCGGTAACTCTGTCAGGGAGCGCCCAAACCTTTATCAATGAGCTGACCTTGAACAGTATTCTGGACAACCTGATCGGCAATTATGCGGATCAATCCCGCATTGGTACGGAGGTGACACCGGAGGTTCAGGTGCGGCTGGAGGATCTTGAAGATCATGTGGAAGTCGCTATCAAAGACAGCAACGGCGCACCCTGTCTATGGCCGGAACGCCTGTTTGAGCCGTTCTGGAGCGATAAGGGAACCGGGCTCGGAATCGGGCTCTATCATGCCCGTCAGCAGGTGATGGCGGCGGGAGGCAGTCTGCGGGCTCTGGCACCTTCTGAGGAACCACTTACATTTATCCTGAGCCTGCCGAAAAACTTGTAGGGAAAACCTACATATTGTCGGAAAAACACAGGCTGTTATAGTGGCCCAATTCCGGAGAACAGCTGCCGTCGCGGGCGTAGATTGGCGGCTGCTCAGCCGGTTATTCAATACTTCGTTGCTAAATTTACCTGGAAAAGAGGGATTCAAAAATGAAATTTTCTGCACAGATGCCTAAGCGCCAGAGCGGCTTCACCTTGATAGAAATCGCAATCGTACTGGTGATTATTGGATTGCTGGTGGGAGGAGTTTTACAGGGTCAGGAATTGATCGAAAACTCCCGCGTCAAGCAGGCAGTGAAGGATATGAACGGCACTGCTGCTGCAGTGTTTGCTTATCAGGACCGTTATGGTCGCATCCCCGGTGATGACGGTCTGGCTGCTACCCTGGCTGCACGCGGCGCCGCCTGGACGTCAGTCGCTGCCGGTGATGCCGACGGCCTTCTCGAAATTACGATTGCCCAGACCTTTACCGGTGCTGGTGAAAATGGGCCTTTGTGGCAGCAACTGAAGGCAGCTGGTTTTATCGCCGGAAATCCGGCCAACACCGGCATCGCGGCACAGCCGTCCAATCCCTGGGGCGGTATGCTGGGGGTTACCTCGGGCAATTTAGGCGGCAACCTGACCGGTAACAAGGTTTGTCTAAGCCAGGTTCCCGGTTCTGCTGCCATTGCGATGGACACCGAACTGGATGACGGTCTGGGTGCTTCCGGCCGCCTGCGTGCGACACTCGGTGTTGGTGGAACCAATACTGCGCCTACCAACGTCGCATTGGCTGCACCTTATTCGGAAGACAACTCCTATACTGTTTGTTATCGCATATAACGGATCCGAACGGACGATCAAACCCCGCCTCGGCGGGGTTTTTTTATCCCGCCTTGTTTTGCCGCCAGTGGTGGCCAAAAAAGCTCATGAACAGCAGCGGCCAGATGCCAAGATGTATCATCACGTCGGCAGTATTGAATACATAGTTCCAGTAGGGAATGTGCTGAATATCGATGAAATCAATGACGCTTCCATACAACAGGCGATCCAGCACATTGCTGCTGCCGCCACCGGCGATAAAACCGAAACAGATATATTCGTATCGTGGCAGTGCGGGATGGCGATAAAGATAGGTCGTTACACCAAGCAGAAGCACCCCACTGACCAGCGCGAACAGCCAACCCTGACCCTGTAGCAGCCCGAATACGCCACCGTGATTACGAATATGCGTCAGGTGAATCAGGCTGTTTAATTCTACCGTGCTGTACTGTTCAATATTCTGATTGACCGCATAGCCGATGGCCTGCGACAGCAGAATTACCGTCACTGCAATTCCGGCAAACAACAGTATGTTGATGAATCTTGTCGGCACAGGATTAGGCAAAATAGTCAGTGGCGTTACAGCAGCGCAAAAAATGCCCGCAGGCGTTTGGCATTAGTGCCCACATCACCGCCGCCAACTCTGGACAGGGACCTGGCATTGACGAGGGTTTCCGCTCCTTCACGGGTGATCTTGATGATTACGTCGTCCTTGAAACGAAACCAGAATGTGGTATCGGTAGCCTCGATACGCCCGTCTTCCGGTACGGATGCCACCAGCTCCCAGCCCAGGGACTCCACAGCACTCATCGCCCGGGCAAAAACCTGATCCGGTGAATCAGACAGCCGCAGCGGTTGCAGATCAGGATAGGCTTCTCTTGTCAGTCGACCGAGTTCCTCGGCATTCAGGCGCGGTGAATCTCCGTAAACGGTAGAGTTGGGAGCGTCGACCCGCAACGGCAGCACATCGACAAACTGAGGCGGGTTGAGGATGTCAGTGGAAATATCGTGGATAGGGGGATAACTGACTCCTTCAGGTGCAGAAAAAGTCTGCGGATAATAATAGACCAGTGCTGCAGCCAGAGTACCAGTCAGCGCCAGAACTCCCGGTCTGAACGCTGTGCCGGCCCGCAACAATCGATCAGCAAGCGGCAGGGTAATGGTCGCAGCCAGGCATGCCAGCGCTATCCAGTCCGCGTGGTTGTTTGCGATTCTTAACAAATCAAATCCGCGCCGGAAATCCCACCATCCAAACCAGACGCCGACGGACGCCGTCAGTGCCAGCAGACCGATACCGCCACCGGCCAGCAAAGCAAGTCCGCCCAGGCTGTATAGTCCCAGCCTTTTCCTGTCGCTGAAGAGGTTAAGAATAGTCACACGCTCTCTCCTTGATTACTGTGGCCTCAATGACTCTGGCCTCTATTGTTGTGGCGTTCTGGGCGCTAATGTTATCCCCGGAAGTTTAACGAATTTGTCCATCCGGCCAAAGCGATTCCGTCGCCGGGTTCACAGGGTTTTGAGTATCTCACTGCTACCGTCCTGATTGAATTCAATAATCGTATGCGAGCAATTGTGCATCAGGGGAGGATCCCAGAGCTGCGCCAGGGGTTTGCCTTCCAGGTGATTCAATAGACTCTTGATCAGGGCGCCATGACTGACTACTGCAATCTCTTCGCCGCTGTGCTTGCGTCGAATCTCTTCTATCGCAGTCGTCGCCCGATGCTGCAGTTGCCGGTAGTTTTCTGCGCCTTCCAGTTGGAACAGGTGCGGGGCATTGAAAAAGTGATCAAACCGGTTTGGATCTGACTGTTCTATTTCTGCATAGAGCAGACCCTCCCAGGGACCAAGATCAATCTCGCGCAATGTATCCAGGTAGGTGACCGGTAATTGGCGATGGCTGAATAATTGTTCCGCGGTCTGGCGCGTACGCAGGCTGCTGCTGCAGTACACCTGATCGAATTCGTAGTGGTCCAGAATGGCTGCCAGTTGTCGTGCCTGTTGCCGTCCAAGCTCGTTCAGACTGGAATCAGTCTGGCCCTGGATCCGGCGAATTGCATTCCAGTCGGTCTGGCCGTGGCGAATCAGGTGTAAACGCAAGGTTCAGTCCTGTTTCCGCTGACTTAAGGTTCGCGCCACCGCATCCAGCCAGCCGGCATACTGTCGCTGGCGCCAGATCGGATCGCGTTGCGGTGTGAATGAGCGATCCAGTTGCCAGTTGCCGGTGATCGATTCCAGATTGCTATAGAGCCCGGCCTTGAGTCCGGCCAGATAGGCTGCGCCCAATGCGGTCGTTTCAGTAACAAGAGGGCGATCTACCTGGCATCCAAGCAGATCCGCCATGGACTGTAACAAAAAATCATTGGCTACCATGCCGCCATCAACCCGCAATGCTTGCAGAACGGCACCGTCCCTGGCAATGGCTTCTTTCAGGTCACAGGTTTGATAAACCACTGACATCAGCGCGGCGGTGACTATTTCCTTGACGCCTGTGTCCCGGGTCAGACCATAGATGGCAGCGCGGGCATCAGAATCCCAATAGGGGGCTCCCAGGCCGGTAAATGCCGGTACCAGGAACACGGACAGATCTTGTGCAGTTTGCCGGGCCATCTGTTCGGATTCGGCAGCCGATTTGATCAGACCAAGTTTGTCGCGAATCCACTGCATCGTAGCGCCAGCCATAAAGATACTTCCTTCTATGGCATAGCTGACCTGACCGTCAAGGCGATAGGCTATGGTGGTAAGCAGGCGATTCTTCGACTCAAGCGCCTGGTCTGCGGTATTCATCAATAGAAAACAACCGGTACCATAAGTGCTCTTCGCCATGCCGCGACCAAAACAACACTGACCGAATGCGGCGGCCTGCTGATCGCCGGCGATGCCAAGTATCGGTACGGCAGCGCCGAGCAAACCGGGTTCAATGACACCATAGTCGGCAGCGCTATCCAGCACCTGCGGCAATACCGACGGAGGAATCTCAAAAAGTTCCAGCAATTCATCATCCCAGCACTGGGTATGAATATTAAACAACATGGTGCGCGAGGCATTGGTGGCATCGGTACAGTGTCTGTTTCCATTGCTAAGTCGCCATAACAGGAAGGAATCTATGGTGCCGAAGGCCAGCTTGCCCTGTTCCGCCTTGCTGCGTACCCCCGGCACGTTGTTCAGCAGCCAGCGCAGCTTGGTGGCAGAGAAATAGGGGTCCAGCAGCAGTCCGGTCTTCTTGCTGACCATGGTTTCCATTCCCTGCCGTTTCAGCTCATCACAGAATTCACTGGTGCGTCTGTCCTGCCAGACGATGGCATTGTAAACCGGGATACCGGTCTCCCGGTCCCATAAAACAGTGGTCTCCCGCTGGTTGGTAATTCCGGCCGCCAGCAATTGCCCGGCACTGATATTGGCTTGTTGCAATGCGCCGTGGCAGCTGGACAGGGTAGTGGCCCAGATATCCTCGGGATCGTGTTCAACCCAGCCATTACTCGGAAAATATTGGGTAAATTCCTGTTGTCCAACACCCAGGCGTCGACCCTGTCGATCAAAGACAATGGCACGACTGCTGGTGGTCCCCTGGTCTATGGCAAGCAGATATTCATGCAT